>NZ_LTCZ01000132.1:0-38469 GCF_001583455.1 Rhodococcus sp. LB1
CTCTACCGGAATCCAACCCCTCAGCGGCTTGACGAAAACCATAGGGACACCCCCCGGGGGGGGAGCGCCTGACTACTTCCGCAGTGCGGCGGTGTCGATCCCGAGTTCCTCCAACCGAAGGATGTAAGTGCGGACGTTGCGCATCTTCACGTCCTCGTATCCGCGGACGAGATCCGGCGCCGATGCCGCCGCCGCCGCGGTATCGTAGGACTCGGCGGTCAGTGACCTCACCTGGTCGAGGACCATAGATTCGTAGTGCGCGATCAGCTGCCGTTCAACCTTACGTACACGCGCGTATCCGAACGGGTCAAACGCTGTTCCGCGCAAAAACTTACCTTTTGCCAGCACCTTGAGTGCGATGTGGGTGCGAGGGCCCATGCCGATTTTCTTTCTGCGCCCCAACGCCTTCAGCGTCGGAGGATGAAGCTTGTAAGTCAGATTCGCCCCGCCCGGAACCTCCGCCTCGACGGCTTCGAGGAACGCCGGGTCTGTGAGCATACGGGCCACCTCGTATTCGTCCTTGTAGGACATCAGCTTGTGAAGGTTCTTCGCCACCGCTTCTGACAGATCTGTACGGTCGGTGACGGCCCGCTCACCAGCCCACACCGACTCGACGACGTCGATGTAGCGGACGGCAGTGTGATCTCCCTGGTACGCGACGAGGTTCGCTGCGCGCCGTTCGAGCAGTTCCCGACTCGCTCCTGTCACGGTCGAGACGCTGAGCAGGTGGACGGGGACGGCGGTGTCGCTGCGGTGGGCGACCTTGGCAGCGGTGGTAACCGCCTCGAACGCCGCCGGATCGGCGACCGCGACACGTCCCCACTGGAACGCCGTCTGATTGGCTTTGACCGCGACACCGTTAATTGAAATGGCCTCTTCGATGGCGCTGGCCGGAATCGGAAGCCCACCGGCCTGATAGGCGGCACCGACGAGCAGGAAGTTCGCTGCGGCGGTGTTCGCGAAGATCGCCTCCGCCGCAGCGAGCGCGTCGAACGCGGTGAGTGTGCGGGCCCGTGCGTCGAGTCGCTCGAGCAACCCTTCATCCGCGGGATAGGCCACCGTGCTGTCGTAGACCATGTCACCCGTAGCTGTTTTGCTGGTGGAGGCAACAGTGACAGTACGCTCGGGGTTACCGATTCCGGCGTTCTTCGCGTCGGCGGCGGTCAGCAGATCGAATGCCAACACGCAGTCGGCAGTGGCCGGGCTGATCCGATTGGAGGATTCTGCTGCGTCGATGCTCACCCGCAGATGTGAGGTGACTGGGCCGGCCTTCTGGCTAAGCCCGGTCTGATCGAGCCCCTCGACATGCAGTCCGGCACGCAGGGCGGCCATGCCGAGGACCTGATTGACGGTGACGATGCCGGTACCGCCGATGCCGGCGAGGAATACGTTGTGGGTGGCGGTGATCGCCGGGAGGTTCGGCTCCGCCACCAGTGGTGGAGCCGGCACGTCCTTGCGTGGGGCAGTTGTGTTCTCGGGCAGCTCGACTGTCACGAACGACGGGCATTCGCCATCCAGGCAGGAGTAGTCGGTGTTGCAACTGGTTTGGTCGATGCGCGTCTTGCGGCCGAACTCGGTATCGACCGGTTGGACGGACAGACAGTTGGACTTGACGCCGCAATCACCGCAGCCCTCGCAAACCGCCTCGTTGATGACCACCCGGGTGCGGCGCGCAGGCAGGTCACCGCGCTTGCGCTTACGTCGGGCATCGGCCGCGCATTGCTGGTCGTAGATCAGCACCGTGACGCCCTTGGTGTCACGCAGTATCCGCTGAGCCTCGTCCAGGCGGTCCCGGTCCCACAGCACCACCCCCGGGGCAAACGAGGCGCCCTTGTGTCGATGCGGTTCCTCGGCGCAGACGATGATCTTGGTGACACCCTCGGACGCGAGTTTGTGGGTCAAGTCCGGCACGGTGAGTGCTGCCTCGGCGTCCTGGGCGCCAGTCATCGCTACGGCGGAGTTGTACAGGATCTTGTAGGTGATATTGACCCCAGCTGCCACGCAGGCCTGCACGGCGAGCTGTCCAGAGTGGAAGTAAGTGCCGTCACCAACGTTCTGGAAGATGTGCTGGACGTCTGTGAACGGTGCCTGGCCGATCCACTGGGCGCCTTCGCCTCCCATCTGGGTCAGTCCGGTGACTTGAGAGTCTGTGCGCGAGGACATCGTCACCAAAGTGTGGCAGCCGATGCCCCCGCCCGCGAGGGATCCTTCGGGGACCACGGTGGAGCGGTTATGTGGGCACCCGGAGCAGAAATAGGCGGTGCGTTTAGCCGGTAGCACGGTCAGCTGCAACGGCGGCGGGGGTGGAGTAGTGACGGCCACTCGGTCCTTGAGGATTCTCCGCAGCGGTGCAGTCAGGCGGGCCGCGGTCAGTTCTCCGTCCGGCGGGATCAGACGGCTTCCACCGTCACCGCGTTTGCCGAGCACGCGGGGTGCGGCGGCCTGACCGTAGAGGATGTCCTTGACCTGGGACTCCACGAACGCCGTCTTGTCTTCGACCACAAGGACCGCCTCCACCCCGGCCGCGAGCCGACGAACCTTGTCGGCGCCGAGTGGATAGGGCATTCCGACGCGGAGTATGCGGATGCCGGAGTTGTGCAGGTCGGCCTCGGTGAGGCCGAGCTCGAGCAATGCCTGGCGGACGGAGTCGTACGCGGTGCCGACGGCGACTATGCCAAGCCAAGCGTCCGCCTGGTCGACCTCAATCCGGTCGATATTGTTGGCGGCGTTAAAAGCTTCGACCATCGCCCACCGGGGTCCGTACAGATCGGCCTCAGCCAGCACACTGTCCGGTGGGGCCGCGAGCACCCGCTGCCGGTAGGTCCAAGGTCGGCCCTCCCATTCGATTGTGGGGACGACAATATCGAGGTCGGCGAAGTCGCGGTCAAGGGTCCAGATGCCGTCTGCAACGTCTGCGACCAGTTTCATCGCGGGCCAACATCCTGATACTCGGGACAGGGCGACGCCGTAGAGCCCGAATTGAATGATCTCTTCTGCGTTGCGGGGGAAGAAGATCGGCATTGACAGTGCTGCCAGCGACCGCTCGCTCGCGGCAGGGACGGATGACGACTTGGCGGCAGGGTCATCGCCGACCAAGGCCAGCGCACCGCCCGCAGGATGGGCGCCGTACATGGCCGCATGGCGAAATGCGTCGCTGGCCCGGTCGAGGCCTGGTCCTTTGCCGTACCAGAGGCCGATAATTCCATCGTGGGTGCGGTCGCCCTTGGGAAGTTCGAGTTGGCTGCCCCACACCGCGGTTGCCGCGAGTTCCTCGTTCATGCCTGGCACGAGCCGCACGTCATGCTCAGAGGCCAATTCGGGAATGCTTGCCAACAGCTTGTCGAGTCCGGCGAGCGGACTGCCCTGATAGCCAGAGACGAAGGTGGCGATCTGCTTGTCGGCTCGCCGATCCTGCTCGTGCTGTTCGACCAGCAGTCGCGCGATGGCCTGAACACCAGTCATCAGCACTGGCCCGGAGGAGACCCGGTAACGGCTGGAAAGGTCGAATTGGGTTGACGCCGGAGCGGCATCGGTCAACTGAGTCATAATTAGGTGCACCGTCCATGATTCCGCACACAGTCCGTGCGCGACGACGTGATCGTGATGTAACACTAAGGCTGACTGGGGTTTACGCTCCGGTCAACTCAAGTCGACGCAACTGATCCATCGGGTCAACTGAGGATCCCTGTCACACAGTGAGGTGAGAAGAATGCTCAGCATCGACAGGCTCGACGTTCAAATCCTGCGTCTGCTCGCCCTCGACGCTCGCACTGGTGTCGTCGAGCTGTCCTCAGCCCTGGGCGTGTCTCGAAACACCGTGCAGTCCCGTGTGCGGCGGCTCGAGGACGCGGGTTTGCTGACCGGCTATCGGCTGGAACTCGATCTAGCTCAGGCTGGCATCGGGGTGCAAGCGTTCATCGCGCTTGAGATCGAGCAGGGCCGGCTGGCCGCAGTGGTTGATAATCTGGCACCTATCGCCCAGGTCCTCGAGGTTTACGCCACGACCGGACGAGAGGATCTTCTCGTCCGGGTCGCTACACCAACACAGGCCGACCTGCAGGAGCTGATCGAGCGCGTCGTCGCCATTGCTGGGGTTGTTCATTCGAGTACCAGACTCGCGCTGACCACTCCCCTGCCTCATCGGTCGATCCCCCTACTGGAGGAGATCACGCGAGGAGCAGGATGGGGACGCTCGAATCCGTCGTCGACGAGTTGACGGAGCGCACTGCGCATCCCCTCTGTCCGTCAGGTTTCGGCATGCCTCGTCAGTCAGCCGGGTCCGGGATGGGCGTACACGGACGCGAACTGACTGGTGATCGTCCTCCCGCAGCCGAGTTCTTCCACTGTCTGCCAAAGCTTCTCTGCGAATCTGCGCGGCGCCATGCCGAACTTCTGGAACGTCTCTTCGGCGGGCGCCCCGCCGTACGGGGCCCAGATGAGCGCGAATCGGAGAATCTCTCCGGCCTCGCCGGTGAACTCGATCGGCTCCTTTCTAGCCAGTCTATCCGCCACTTTTCGCCGCCGAACGTTCCGGTACCGTCGCAGTTGAAGGTCGAGCGCCACCTGATGGCCCGTATGGGAGACGCAGGCGTTGGAAGAATCTTGTTCAGTGTTCATAGTTGTTCCTGCTTGTTGACTGTTCCGTTTGTTGATACTTGGTGCGGCGACGCGGAGAGCGGCCGTCGAGGGGTTACGCAGTCCACTGCGGTGATGGTCATCTGATCATCTGAAACAATTCGGGCTCGTCGAACTTTCATCGAAAGACGTTGTACTGCGCCCTCGCTGGTCTGGGTGTTGGAGTTGAGGGAGCCGCATCCGCCAATGTGAAGGAAGACCGCAAAATTTGATGTCGGACGAGGCGCGGGCGACGTGCGCGAACGGCTCGTCCGCCGCGGATAAGCTTTTCAGCGTTGTCCGGGATCTCGTAGGTAGTGGTCACGATGTTTCTCAGATCTCCGACGGGGCGGTCCATGCGCGCACGCAGTGCATCAGCATAGGAGTTTCAGGAGGCATCGGGTCACCTGGAAGGGTCCCGTGCCGCTGTTCTCGCTCAGGCGAGTCGGTAACGGCGGAGTCGGTGGTAGAGGGTGCCTCGGGAAATCCCGAGGCGGGCCGCAACCTCGGTCTTGTTACCCCCGCACTCCGCCAGCGTTTCGGTAATCACTTTTAGCTCAGCCTGCTCCAATGGCCCAAGGCTAACTGCGGGCGCCGCCGTAGACGGAGCCAGCCCGCGCGACTTTCCTCGTCGGATGACGAGGACGACGCCGTCGTCGAGGCGTCCTGGCACGACGGGATAGAGACGAGCATGCAAGCCGTCGCCGACAGCGACTTCCGTTGCGGATGGGCCTGCCTCAGCAACGACCGACCATAGTTCAGCTCGGTCCAACCCGAACTCGGCCGCCGAGTCCTCAATGATCATGGTCTGGCGATCGATGGTTACGACGGGCCCGGTCGCTGTCGCCCGGAATGACAGGTGAGCATCGAGCATGCGCTTCTCTCGTGCAGTAGATGCGGCGCTCAGCGCCGAAGCGACCCCGTCGACCAGCGAACGGACGACCACCAGGAGCAGATGATTGGCGTCCTCGGCTCGGCAGGCGACATTGACTGTGCCGGCGACACGGCGTGTGACTGGGTGCACCACTGGCGCAGCAACGCAGGCCCACGAGTGCCACGGTTGTTTGTAGTGTTCCGCGCCGACGACCAGCGAGAGCCGGTTGGTTTTCGTTGTTATCCCGATCCCATTGGTCCCGGCTAACGACTCCCCCACCCGCGAGCCGGGACCGAAGTCCACTCGGTCCAGCTCTCGACCCACTGTCCGGTCGGAATCCCAACGCCAGGTAACCGTTCCGTCAGCATCTGCGAGCGCTAAGGACGTGGAGTTTCCGACCAGTAGGTCTGCCATGCCCAGCAGAACGGGGGCGCCGACACGAACGAAGGGAGACTCGTAGTCGATCTCCGTATGGACGAGTTCGAGCCGCTCCGGGTCGACACCGTTGCTCTTCGAACGCCGCCACGAATCGAGAATCTCCGCGCGAGCAGTTGCGACCGCTCCTGACTGAAAACGCTCCCACGCGTCCCGAGTCGCCCGTGATGTCATCGCGCGCCTCCTACTCATTACTGACAAGTTCCGAACGGGATGCCGTTCACCCTCAGTATGTCGATGAACGCCGCCGCCAGATTTCTCATCGTTCAAAGTTTGCACACCATCCTCGACGTCGGCTCACTCTGGCGCAAGATCTGTCCAGCGGGTAACGACAAGACCACCTCCATGCGAAAGAGGGGATAAATGTGACTGGGACACCCGTTGGGTCTGCGGTCTACGGTGCATTGAGCGATCTCGACTGCGCCGAACTGTCCATCACGCGGCGCCTTGTGGCAGAGGACCGATACATTTCCACAGACGAGGTTCCCTGGGTTGACGGCATTGAGATCAACCTACTTCGGGCTGACAACCGTAACGGCCAGTTTGTCCTGGGACCGAGATCCGCTGGGGACTCTGTTCTGGGTAAGCACCGAAACCGTGGGCCAGTCACGGCGGTCACCCAAACGTGGACGCTGGAGGTACCTCGAGTACGACTGGGTGGCCGCTCCAGGTGACTTCGTGCGGGAAAACCCTGGCACTATCCATACGCTTCAAATCTTCGAGGACACCGAGGTGGAGTTCACCGTGGACGGGAACGATCGAGTTCCTCAACGATAACGACTCGCTCAATAGGACCGTGGACCTCTAGAGCTTCGTGCATCTTTACCAGGCGTACTGCACCGATGTCGGTCTTGGCTCAATACGCATCTTTAGCTGACGCACAAGTACGAGCGGACCAGATCCACCGCGCAAACCCGCAGCTCCGGTTTCATCAAGTAACAGGAAAGGACCACAATCATGGATTTCAAGGTCGAATGGGATGGCGATGTCACACGGGTCCGCCCCGAGAAGGAAGTTCGCGCGAAGCAGGACGTCAACGCGCTCTTCGGGGTTAACGGTGTCAGCACACCGTCGAAGCATCTGTCCCTGCTGGTAACGGCACTGCGCCCCGGCGAGAAGTCGAACGCGCACTACCATCTCGAGCACGAGTCAGCCCTTTACGGAATTAAAGGGAGCGTGCACTTCTTCTGGGGCGCAGAGCTCGAGCACGACCTGATTCTGGGCGAGGGCGACTTCCTGTACATCCCGCCGTTTTGCCCGCACGTGTCCTACAACCGCAGCCATACGATCGATGCGGCATTCGTCACGGCGCGGACCGACGCATACGAACAGGAACGGGTAGTCGTCTTGCCCGAGCTCGACGACGATCGCTGCAAGAGTCGCGTGTCGTACAGCGACTGATAGCCCCTGGAAGAACCGACGACGGTGATTTCGCAGTCGAAGCAAGCCCCTCAGATCGGGCACTTCATGCCCTCTTCGAAAAGGAACGTAAGTGATGATTGATGTGCCCGTACTCATAGTGGGCGGTGGACCGGTGGGGATGAGCATGGCATTGCTCCTTGATCGCTTCGGGATCAACAGCCTCCTCACCGAGCGCCGCGCAGCCACTACGACCCATCCCAAGGCCCGTGGGTGTCATGCCCGGACGATGGAGCAGTTCCGCCTTTGGGGCATCGAAGAACGAATTCGACGGGCAGGCCTGCCGCAAGAGTCCGACGTCGCCTGTTGGTGTGAAAGCCTGAACGGACCATTGGTGGCGTACACCCAACCCGCACCCAGCCTGAACACACCGGCTCCTAGATCAATCGTGCCCCAGGATGCGGTGGAGGAGGCGCTCGATCACGAACTGTCCCTTCGCCCCGGTGCGCAGGTCTTTCGATCGACCGAGCTGGTATCCATCGATCAAGATTCCGACGGCGTCCGGGCGCTGTTACGCAGCGTCGCCAATGGCGACGAGTACGAGGTTCGAGCTCAATATCTCATCGGCTGCGATGGTGCATCCAGCACGGTGCGCTCCGCGCTCGGAGTGGAAATGGATGGCCGAGAGCAAATGGCGCTCATGGCCAACCACTACTACCGCGCCGATGTCAGTCATCTCCCCCATGTGCGTAGTGCCATCGGATTCCTGGTCCGCCCAAGCGACCCGTCGAAGGAAGAAACCAACGTGCTCGCCACAGGGCCAGACGGTGATCGCTGGCTCGCGGTCCAGAAGCTCCGAGATGGGGAGGAGCCGATCTCCGAGGCTCGCTTGATCGAAATGGTTCGCGAACAGTGGGGGATTCCCGACCTCGATGTCAAGCGAATCAACGTGATGAATTGGAAGTTGAGCGCCCAAGTGGCGAAACAGTTCCGCAAAGGTCGAGTCTTCCTCGCCGGAGACGCCGCCCACCAGTTCCCCACCGCCGGCGGGAACGGGCTGAACTCCGGAGTCCAAGACGTGCACAACCTTGCATGGAAGTTGGCGGCCGTGTTGTCGGGCCATGCCGACGACACGCTACTCGACACCTACGAGTCCGAGCGCCGACCAGTTGCGCAGTCAAACACGGCGTTCGCGGTCCGCAATCAGGAGCGTATGGACAAGATGGACCAAGCCTTCCGGCACCGAAACGAAGACCCAGGTGCCTGGCGCGAGCTACTGGTCGATATGGACAAACAACTCCACAGTGAAGGTCAATCAATGGGCTTCATTTACACCAACGGGGCGATCGTCGACGACGGCACGCCGGTACCCGAACACGACTCACAGCGCTACTGGCCCACGGACCGCCCAGGCGCTCGGTTTCCCCACTTCTGGATGGATGTCGCCAAGACCGAATCGAGCATCGACTGGTTCGACACGACTTTCGTACTGGTGTGCGGGCCCGACGCCGAAGCGTGGCAACAGGCAGGCGAAAGCCTCATTGCCACAACATCAGTTCCTCTTGAGGTCAAGAGGTTGCCGCACCTTTTGGGTCCGTTGGAAATCGGAACTGATGGCGCCTGTCTCGTGCGGCCCGACGGTCACGTGGCCTGGCGAGCCAAGCACGCAGGCGCCGAGATTGAACTAGCCCGTGCACTCGGCCGCGTGCTTGCCGGCGGCACTCTAACACCGAAGGATCCAGTGGCTGTCACGGCCTAACAGGATCAAGAATACCGGGCATAGCCCGAACTCCGCTCCACTGCAATTGACTTCAAGAGGAACAACTATGCCTACCCTGCCGACATACGCAAACCCCAAAGGCCTCGGCGATCCGTTGAGCTCGTATACACACGTCGCACACGCAGGTGACCTCGTATTCGTCGCCGGCCAGTGCGGTCTCACCGAGGACAATGCTGTGGCTGGACCGGACGTGACGAGCCAAACCTATCGCGCTTTCGAGAACGTGCAGAAAGCCCTTGCTTCCCGAGGCGGCTCCCTCCGGGAGGTGGTGCGATTCGTCACCTATCTCGTGTCGCGCGACAGCGTCCCTGAGTTCTATGCGGCGCGAGAGGCCTTCTTCGCCGCCCACTACCCGAAGGGCGAATACCCGCCGAACACCTTGCTCATCGTTCAGGGGTTGGTGCGCCCCGACCTATTGGTGGAAATTGACGCCACGGCACATCTCAGGGTGAAGGACCGTCCGTGATGTTGATTCAGGATAGGATCGACCGCTCGAAAATGAGCGGTTTCCAGATTGCGGTTGTCGCAATCTGTTTAGTCATCAACGTCATTGACGGTTTCGATGTGTTAGTGATGTCCTTTGCGGCATCAGGGGTCGCCGACGAATGGGCACTGTCCGAGTCAGAGGTGGGTCTGCTGCTGAGCAGTGGTCTCGTGGGTATGGCGCTCGGTTCGGCGTTCCTGGCCCCACTGGCGGACCGGGTCGGCAGGCGTCGACTAACACTCGTATGCCTTGCCCTGTGCACCTTCGGTATGGTCCTCTCGTCCCTCAGCACCGGACCCGTCGACTTGGGCTTTTCACGTTTGCTTACTGGCCTCGGTATTGGCGGAACGGTGGCCAGTCTGCCGGTGATCATCACCGAGTTCACGCCGAAGCGGTTGCGGGGAACCATGATCGCCCTGTATGCGACGGGTTTGCCGGTGGGTGGAATTCTGGGTGGCGCTGCCGCTCAACTTCTCGTCTCGGAATATGGTTGGCGGGCACCCTTCATCGTGGGCGGCGTGCTCACTTTCGTCCTGGTAGTGACTGTCGCCGTCCTCATGCCCGAGTCTCTGGACTACCTGCTTCATCGCCGGCCGAAGGATTCACTGGCGAAGGTCAATCGACTACTCGATCGCATGCACATGGCGCGCCTCACTGCACTCCCGACCCCCCAGTCGAAGGAGCAGCGTGGAACCACTCGGGATATCTTGAATCGTCGCATGGCTATTCGATCCGCCCTCTTGTGGATCGCCTACTTCATCGTGATGGCGGGCTTCTACTTCGCCGCGAGTTGGACGCCGCGTCTTCTGGAACAAAGTGGGTTCTCGGCGCAGCAGGGCATGAGCGGAGGGGTACTGCTCAATCTCGGTGGTCTCGTGGGAACGCTGCTACTCGGGGTCCTCGCGCTGAAGGTTGCAGGTCGTACCCTCACCGCGCTCGCCTTCGTGGGGGCTGGACTCTCGTTCTTGGCGATGAATCTTACCCTCGATTCGTTGACGGCGGCGCTCGTTTCTGCCGTCGCTATCGGGATGTTCATCAACGCCAGCGGAGCTGGCCTCAATTCAATCGCACCCGGGCTATACCCTGCGCCTGTGCGCGCTACCGGAGTCGGATGGGCGATGGCGTTCGGCAGAATTGGCGCGCTTACTGCTCCGATTCTGGCGGGCGTGCTGCTCGACAGCTCGTGGTCGCCGAGGTCTCTGTTCGGTCTGCTCGTCGTGCCCATGATTGCCGCCGCAATTGTAGTCCTTGTTGTCACGGTCCCCACACAGGAGCGCACCCCTGTGACCGAAGCTGCCGGGGCGAGATCGCCGGCCGGCTGAACACAGCAAAAACAACAATACCAATGCTCTGCAGACCATTCGGCTGTGACCGATCCATCCGACATATCCAGAGGAACAGGAACTATGAAAGCCGTTCGTCTCTACGACTACCACAAGCAGCCAATCGTGGAAGAAGTGCCAGAGCCGGTACTCTCGGGTCCCCTGGATGTGATCGTGAAGATCGGCGGCGCCGGAGTCTGCCGCACGGATCTCCACATCATCGAGGGCCAGTTCGACAAGGTCATGGGCCCACAACTGCCCTACACGATCGGCCATGAGAACGCCGGCTGGGTGCATGAGGTCGGCGAGGGCGTGACGAATGTCAAGGTCGGAGACACGGTCATTCTTCACCCCCAACCGTCCTGTGGTCTGTGCCTTGCTTGTCGCGCCGGACGAGACATGCAGTGCACCGACGCCTTCTTCCCCGGCGTATCTAACAATGACGGCGGCATGGCCGAATACATGCGCACCACTGCCCGAGCCTGTGTCAAACTCAGCCCCGATACCAATCCTGCCGACGTAGCCGCCTTGGCCGACGCCGGTATCACGGCGTACCACGCAGTGCGGAAGGCTATTCCGCTACTGCATCCGGGTACCACCGCCGTTGTGCAGGGCGCCGGCGGTTTGGGGCACATCGGAATCCAGGCCCTGGCCGCGACCACCTCGACCAGAATCATCGCCATCGACACCCATCCCGATGCTCTCGAACTGGCGAAGAAGGTCGGAGCAGATGTGGTTGTGCTGGCTGACGGCGATCACGTCCAAGCCGTGAAAGACCTAACCAATGGGGTGGGCGCGAACGTTGTCTTCGACTTCGTCGCAGAGCATGGAGCCGAGCAGGATGGTTGGCTGATGACAGCGACGGGCGGCTCCCAGTACATCATTGGATACGGCGGTGAGCTACGCATCCCCACAGCTGATTTCGTGTTAGGGCAGAAGAACGTCGTCGGGAACAGTGTCGGGAGCTACAGCGACCTCGTAGAACTGATGACACTAGTCGAGGCAGGCAAAGTAGCCCTACACACACAGCAGTACCCACTAGAGAAAGCCGCACAAGCTCTCGAAGACCTCGCCAATGATCGGGTACGAGGCCGCGCAATTCTCGTTCCATAAGAGCTCCTCAGCGCTGAGGACTGAATCCTCAATGCTGTGCAATACCCAGCGACTCGATATACGTTCCGACCAGCGTCGACTCTCATATAGCCCTCATCCCCTATCCACCGTATCGGAGGAGCTTTGACCGCCATTCGCGCAGTGCCCCATCCTTCGGAGAGTGGACTTCCCGCCTTGAAACCGACGGACCTTGCAGATCCAGCGCTTTGGGCGCCTAAACCCATTCAGATCATCGACGCAGCGACATCCCACCTCGGGCTGCGCTACGCGATTGCACCCGGTTGGCGACCATTGACACTGGACCTACATCTTCCTCTCCGCTCCAACGGTCCGACACCAGTTGTCGTGTACGCCCACGGAGGAGGATTTTCCGGTGGTATCAAGGAAATGGGCCCGTGGTCGAAACTGCCCAGCCAGGGAATCGCAGTAGCCACGATCGACTACCGCCTTACGGGTGAGGTCTGTTACCCCGAACCCATTGAAGACGTTCTGGCGGCAATTCGCTGGATCCGAGCAAACGCCGAAACCTACAACTTGCACAGCGACCAAATAGCTGGTTGGGGCAGCTCGGCTGGGGGCTATCTAATGGCCCGAGCTGCACTCTGCGACGACATCTCTCCCGGCCGTCCGATCGGAGATCACGTCAATCACACGGCACGGCTGTCGGCTGTAGTGTTGCACTATCCGGTCACGGACTTCGCAACTCTGGTCGGCGACACCATCCAACCGACTGCAAGCGCACACAACGATGCGATCGACGTCATCTCACGATTCTTTGGCGCACCCATGAGCGCAAGCGAGGACATCCTCGCCGGCGCCTCCGTTCCCAGCGCGGCTCGGCGGGCATCTCACCTGCCACCGACCCACCTCAGCCATGGCGACGCCGACCAACGCTGCGGACTGCGGCAGAGCACACGACTACACGAGACCATTCTCGCCGAGGGCGGCAGCTCCCTCATGAACATCGTGGCCGGTGCGAACCACGCGGATCCTGTCTTCAGCACGCCGCCGGTCGTCGAATCAGCGGTCAAGTTCCTGCACTCGGTGTGGGAACAGAACACTCCGATCTCGTCGACAACACCTAGTCCGTCCAAAGACCGACCTGGTCAATGACTATCCAGGCACGAACGTCCCGAACAATCCGGCACCGAGGCAAGCGGGAGTGCTCGACACCGCCACCGCGCCGCTAGCCGACCATCCATGAGTTTCCGATCGCATTATCCCATCCGGCAGGCCGATATGCCCACGCCGGTAACCGACGACTCGAGAGAGAGATCCATGTCCGAGAATGATCCGTTCGCGGGATTGCCACAAGTCCCGAGCTTTACTGTGACCAGCAAGGATATCGTGGAGGGACAGCCACTTCCGCTTGCGCAGCTGTCCGGCATCTTCGGAATCCCAGGCGGCCAGGACATTTCACCGCAGCTGTCATGGACCGGTGCACCAGACGAAACGAAGAGCTATGCCGTGACGGTATACGACCCAGACGCGCCAACCGGTTCCGGCTTCTGGCACTGGGCGGTGACAGATATTCCCGCCTCGGTCACCGAACTGGCCACCGACGCAGGAAACGGTGCCGGCGATCTCCTACCTTCGGGCTCGATTCAGATCCCCAATGACGCGCGAGCAGCACGATTCATTGGCGGCGCTCCTCCGGCCGGACACGGACCGCATCGCTACTTCATCGTCATCCATGCCCTGGACGTAGAGTCAATCGGCGTCGACCCGAGCACGTCGCCCGCGTTCCTCGGATTCAACATCGCCAAGCACATCCTCGGGCGTGCGGTGCTGACCGCAACCGCCGAGACGAAGGGCTAAGGTCGACTCCGGCGATCCGGCTCCGGAACAATCCTTTTCAGCCGGTTGCTCACAGCGCACCCAAGCGCCCCAACCTGCCAACCACGGTTCCAAACGTCTTGCTCCATTTTCCCTGATCGACGAGCATGCGGGTCAACAAGCGTTTGCTTTTCCGCACCCCAGCGATCTCCCACTCACAGGACATTGAATGCGCCTCGCCAACTTGAACGGACGCGCCCACCTACTGAAACCAGAGGGCGCAATAGACATCGCCAAGGCCAGCAACTCTGAGTTCGGTCCCGATCCAATGGACCTCTTCACCCGGTGGCCAGAGTTCTGCGCCTGGGCGGAGCGTATAGATCCCACGGGTCCGACCAGCCCCTACCGAACCGAAGATCTCCAGGCGCCGGTACCCCGTCCAAGTCAGGTCTTCGCCATCGGCCTCAACTACGCCGACCACGCCACCGAGACCGGTCTCCACGCCGCACCAGGCGTTCCCTCGGTATTTACAAAGTTCACCAGTTCCCTGATCGGGCCCACCGGAGAGATCACTCTCTCTGGACCGTCCGTTGACTGGGAAGTGGAAATGGTCGTCGTTATCAGTCACGAAGCACGAAATGTTGCGGCCACGAACGCGTGGCAGCACGTCGCCGGCGTGACCGTCGGTCAGGACTTCAGCGACCGCGACGTGCAAATGAGCGGGACGTCGCCGCAGTTCTCGCTCGGCAAGAGCTACCCAGGTTTCGGCCCGACCGGACCCGAGTTGGTCACCGTCAACGAACTCACGTTGGACACTCCGCTACGCCTTCAATGCTGGGTCAACGATGACCTAGTCCAGGACGGCAACACAGGACAAATGCTCCTCCCCGTTCCGGCCCTCATCGAGACTATCTCCTCAATTTGCACCCTCTACCCTGGCGATCTGATCTTCACCGGCACTCCAGCCGGAGTCGGTATGGGTCGAACCCCCGCCCGCTACCTAGCTTCCGGCGATACAGTCCGCACCCGCATCGAAGGTATCGGTGAAATGGTCCACACGTTTACCAGCACACGCGAAGGCGTTGGCTGATTCTTAGTGCCCTGAGGACCGGTGCCGCGCACCTTCCAAATCCCTCATCTATCGGTCCCGCGGATACTTGACGCGATCCGTGTGACCGATAGATTCGGCCTACAACGACGACCGCCCGACTTAGTCGCTTGAATGAGCTACACGCCAGCATTTGTGCGGCGACCTTCGGACTTTCGTCACCTTATTGTCTCGCCTATCCGCCCCGCCGCCAAGTTCCGACGGGGCGGATAGCGATTCACACATTAGCTTCGCGATGCGCCTCCTGCTAGCCTTCCCCGCATTCGGCGGCCAAGGACCTCCCGTGCCTCGCTGTCCCCGTGCGAAAGTCTTGATCAGACATCCACAATCCCGGATCAACCACACCTCGCATCGGAATCGTTCATTCAAGCTGGTTGCCGTTCGAGCGGCGATGTCCGGGATACTTTTGAGTGCAATGACAGCGTTCTGATTCGATCACTTGGAACGCCAGACACGGCCGAACTCGATCGCTCAATTCAATGACAAACTCTTTAGCAATTGGTCCACATGACACCAATCACCTCTACTGAGGTCCGCGACGCGAAGGCGTTACGTCCGCTCACCGACGTATGGGCGTGGCAGCTCAAAGCACAATGCCGTCAACTTGGAACAGACCTCTTCTTCCCTCGTGAGGGAGAAGGACATGGCGAACGAATCCGCCGGGAGCGAAGCGCGAAGCAAATCTGCGCCGACTGCCCTGTCCGTGCGGAGTGCCGCACCCACGCTCTGTCTTTTCGCGAATACCATGGTGTTTGGGGTGGGACCTCCGAACGGGATCGCCGGGACAAGGGATCCCCCAGCTAGCTGGTGCGGGTCATGACGTTTGTGGCCACCGCGGCGGAGTGTCTCCGTGACGGGGCGGGGCTTACCCGACGGCAAGATGAGAAGAACCACCAGACTCGTCTGCGTCGAAGAAGGACCCGTCAATTACCCACACAAAGCCCGTTCCCCTGCGAGCCGCCGCCTCGTCGAACGCTGCCACACCAGACGGTATCGCGATGCCGAGATGGTGACCTCCCGTGGGTGCACATCGAAGTAAGTGAGCCGAGGGCGCGAGTCTGGCCAGCTCGGACTCGACGATCGTTCCTCGATACCACGCCATAAACCGACTGCTGCCAGCGCTCAACGACGAAAAGGAATAGTTCGCTATCATATTCGCGCATCGACCGCGAGTATTCTTCACCATCCGTGCCGTCGGGTCGGATTCAGTGGTTGGTGACCGACAGCGGCAACTGCTACCGATCAGCAGACTTCGAAGAAGTACTTCTCGGTGCCGGACACCGACGGATGGCCAACTCGACACCCGCGTTGATGGCCCCATCTTCAACGACCCATGCAGGGTCTCCCTCCGGGCCTGACCATGCTAGTCGAGCTCGGCGAAGTACGAGAAAGGACTGCGGTGATGGCGGCTCTTACACCGCATAGCGAGCGCATGCGCCGAGGGCAGCAGACTGTCTGGGCGATCGTGCACCTGCGCTCGGTGCGATCCGACAGATCGGTGCGACGCCAAACTTATTGCGGTGATCGGCGACGAAACGGCAGATCACTTCCGTCGCCGGTAAGTACACCCGCGCCGGAGACGGCGTTGTGGCCTTGAGCATTTCGCCGGTCTTGTCCAGTCCGGCGTTCTTCCGCCACGATGGCTCGACACCGACACTGCCGGCATCCACCCCATCGCTGTATACAGCGCCATCTGCTCGGCGATTGTGCAGATCGTCTCGCCACCACGGTTGCTCGCGCACCAGACGCACGGCTCGATTCCCACCCGACTGGAGATACAGCCGCGATAAGAATCACGTTCCCGACAAAGAAGGTGACATCATACTTTTGCATCTGGAGACAAGTCGCAGAAGTCGCGGATTTCGGCTGGCTTCCGAGCTCCCGCAGTTACGGCATTGACGTTGTCGGCGTTGATGCTTCGGGAGGTCCGAGCACGTCAACGCCAACAACGTCTATGTCTTTTTCACCACGGCTGTTGGCGCCGTTAAGGGCAGGATCGCGTACTGGATGTGGGCCTGCAGGGTCGTGGTGTCCTGCTATTACGAAACGCTGACTGTCGCGATGTCCGGGTCGGTATCCAGTTGCTGCCGCTGGGCACCTCCACCACCCTGCCGACGGTGAGACCGATGCAACAGGTTGATCAGGGTTGCAAGGATCAGCGTCAGCACTGACATGGCAATCACGACCAGATGGAACGCGGCTGCGTAGGCGCTACTTGCCCCGTCCCATCCTGCCGCCGCACGGTGCGCGTCGGTCGAATTGTCGATTCCAGCAACCAACAGCGCGGTCATGAACGCGGCATACGCTGCGACGACGACAGCTTCGCTGCCCAGTCGTAGGAAGTTAAGCACTCCTGCTGCGGCACCGCTCTTGTTCGTCGGCACGGCCGCCAACGCTTCCGCATCGATCAGCCCCAAGGGAAGACCGAATCCAAATCCGAGAAGGAGCATGGGTAGGACAAGTAGTTGCACAGGACGTTCGGGCCCGAGAACGAGAAGGCCGAGATCGCCGACCACCAGTGCTGCCATTGCGACATTGAAAATGATCATCGGCGTGATCGACTGAACTCGGTGAACGAGCATCGAGGCGAGGGCGGGTGCGATCAGTACCGGCACAGTCAGAGGCAACATGAGCAGACCTGCGCGGCCTGCGTCCATTCCCGAGACCGCACTGAGAGCTACCGGGAGGTAGGTCAAGATCGGCACGTACCCGAGTGCGACAGCAACTGGAACCAAGGCTATGGACAGGAAGTACCTGTTGCGCAGGGGGGAAAAGTCGATCGCCTTCCCACGTTCACGCGCGACTGACGCGGCGTCTGCCGGAAGAACGACGCTGGCAATGACCGCCGTGATAGAAATGACACCGGCGGTGGCGAAGACTCCTCGCCATCCCACAAGGGCCACGAGACCCCCTGAGATGGTGGGTCCAGTCGCCAAGCCGAGGCCCACAACGGTACCGAGTAGCGCAAATGCTTTGGCCCGCTTTGCTCCCGAGTGTGTAGTGGACAGCAACGCGGTTCCACCAGTCACGATTGCCGCTCCGCCAACTCCCGCGAGCAAGCGACCTGCGTCCAAGATCAGCAAGTGTGACGCAAGTACACTTAGAGCCGACCCGACCAGGCTAATCAGCGCACCGAGCGCGAAGGTACGTTTATATCCGACCCGATCGGCCACAGCACCCCAGATAAGGGTGAAAAGCGCGAACGGGATGTTGAACCCATTGACGACCCATTGCAGAGCGGCTGGGGAATCGCCGAGCTCAGCCGCGATAGCCGGTAGCGCAATGGCTGTGCCGGAGATGCTGATAGGCATTACGAAGACTGCGAGTAGGACAACAGGTGTCACGATCGAGGTTGACCGATTTCCGCTTACATGCTGAGCATTGTTAGACATTCACCCTCTCCTAAGGTATGACGTAAGTCGTACCTCGAGAGTGAACCAGGCGAAGAGGTATGATGCAAGTCGTACCTTCGGAGAGAGATGAGGACCATGCACCCAGCGACCGCAGACCTCGAACTCGGCACCGTGCTCAGCGCCCTGTCCGACGGACACCGACGACGTGTCATCGTCGAACTCGCGCGTCTTCCAGTGGACGCCGAGCGAACGTGTCAGTCGTTCGGGATGCCACTGGCGAAACAGACTGTGACGCATCACTTCAAGATTCTCCGCAACGCCGGCCTGATCAAAGAGGTTGACTATGGCAACCGAAAAGCGATCTCACTGCGGAAGCACGACATCGACCAACGATTTCCAGGCCTGCTGGACGTCCTGGTCGCAGGAGCCGACACCGACTAGCCAGCCCGACCACCGCCAGAGTTTATAGACGAACTATCGCAGCGCACCTAACGAGGTGCGCCCAGAGTTGGAGAGCAGTAATGAAGAAGAGAATTGGATTCCTGTCGTTTGGCCACTATCAGCCCGCCCGCGGCTCTCGTACAACGACCGCACAGGAGGCGCTGCTCCAGTCGATCGAGCTGGCAGTCGCCGCAGAGGAGATAGGGATTGATGGCGCCTACGTGCGTGTGCACCACTTTGCACCACAGTTTGCCGGCCCCTTCCCTCTGCTTGCCGCCATGGCTGCCCGCACCAGGCGCATTGAGCTTGGAACGGGAATCATCGATATGCGTTACGAGAACCCGCTCTCCATGGCCGAGCAGGCCGCAGCAGCCGACCTGATCAGCTCCGGTCGGCTCCAACTAGGTATCAGCCGAGGCTCACAGGAACCAGCGCTGCGGGGCTACGAGTCCTTCGGATTCATTCCACCCGAAGGGTCAACAGACGCTGACATGGCACGGTCGCACACGGAATTGTTTCGTACAGCGATTGCGGGACAGCCCGTCACGATGTCAGACCCCAAGACTTCGGGAGTCTCGCGAGGGCTGGCGATCGAACCGCAATCCCCCGGTCTCGCCGACCGCATCTGGTGGGGCTCGGCGACACGGGCAACTGCAGTGTGGACAGCGCAGCAGGGCATGAACTTGATGAGCAGTACGCTTCTCAGCGAGGACACCGGCATTCCGTTCGACGAACTGCAGGCTGAGCAGATCCATGTCTACCGACAGACATGGAAAGACGTCGGCCACACACATGAGCCCCGAATCTCCGTCAGTCGCAGCGTCTTACCCATCACAACGGATGAGGACCGCCTGTACTTCGGTGGACGCACCGAGAACACACAGGACCAGGTCGGCGTCCTCAACGGACTGAGATCCCGCTTCGGCAAAACCTATGTCGGGGAACCTGACAGAATTGCCGAGCAGCTTGCCGCTGACGCGGCGGTACGGTCGGCCGATACGGTGCTGCTGACGGTACCCAACCAACTCGGTGTTGACTACAACGCTCGCCTTCTACAAACTGTGGCCAATTACATCGCTCCGGCCCTGGGGTGGGAACCGAACCTCGCCTACGCGCCGTAATACCCCACAAGTCAGGCCCCGCGAAGGCTATCGAACGCGACCGGCCATGGACACCCAAATCGCACACCAGCATGAACGCGTCACGGTGTCGAGGTCTACCTCGTTGCCGAGGCAGTTTCGGTGTTCTGCCTCAGCAACAGCACGTCCGAAGTCGTTCGGCAAGCAGTAGTCAGGGTGCCGAAGTCCAGCGAATTTCACCGCCTGACCAGCAGCCCGGTACTGCGCTTTTGAAGCCGCTAGCGTCATGACGCAACTACCAACCTGACTGTGCCACTTCTGGGCATTGTGGTTTTGTCGAGCGTACGACTGCGGGCGATAGTGTCGTCGATCATCACACGAGACGATCGCCAGCCAGTAGACGGTGGAAGTGGTGTTCCTCGCCGACGACTGACGCTGATCACCCGTCGAACGGGATCAGGCAGATACTCGGGACGGGGCGAGTTGGACAGTATGAGGGTATTGGCGGGGGCCACTCCACATGTGAACGTAGGTTGCCGACAGGAAACGGGTCCTGGCCGGTAGAGCCACAAGATGTGCGAGGCCCCAGCAATGAAACATTGCGTACGAGCGTCGGATTGGATGTACACGCACGATCGGTCGTCGCGTGCGGCCTCGACGGGCGGACCGGTGAGCTGCTCGAGCGCCGATTGACGCCCGATCATCGCGACATACTCAAGTGGATCCGGTCGTTGCCGGATCCGGTGAAGGCGACGTACGAGGCCGGGCCCACCGGGTTCGGGCTGGCCCGTTTCCTGAACACGGTCGGCATCGAGTGTCTGGTGGCGGCACCCTCGAAGCTGCAGCGCCCGTCCGGAGATCGGGTCAAGACCGACGCGCGAAATGCACGGCTCTGGCGAGATTGCTGTACCTCGATCAGATCAACCCGGTCACGGTCCCGAGCGTGGCACAGAAGGCCGCCCGGGATCTGGTGCGCGCCCGTGAGGACGTGCGCCGAGATCTGATGGCGGCCCGGCACAGGCTGTCGAAACTTCGGCTGAGGCAAGGGAGCGTCTAGTACGGCGTGGACGAGTGCACGACACCTGGCTGCGCAGCCAGCATTTCGATGAGCCCGATCTGCAGTTGGCCTACGAGACCGCGTACGACACCACGCTCGCCGCCCTCGGCCGACGCGACCGTTTGGATGCCGCGATCACCCGGATGGCCGCCGACAGCGCCTACACCCCGGTGGTGACCCGGCTCGGGTGCCTGCGGGAGTGTCCACGTTGACCGCGTTCGGGCTGGCGGTCGAGATCGGGGACTGGCACCGGCTGACCGGCCGCTCGATCGGCGCCACCTGGGACTGGTGCCCACCGAGTCGCCCTCGGGCGCCTCCCGCTCGGGCCGGCGCGGTGTGGCTGGCGAAGGTGGTCGAGCGTGGCATGTGCCCGCCGTCGCTGGTGCAGCCGACCGAGATCCGCCGGCTACGCGACCTCACCCGCTACCGCCGTGCCCTGGTGCAGGACCGCACCCGCCAGCAGCAACGGGTCGAAAAGCTACTCGAAGTTCCCCAGATCAAGATCTCGTCGGTGCTCTCGGACCTGCACGGCGTATCCAGGCGGGCGATGATGCAAGCCCTGATCGCCAGAGAGCGGGATCCGCGGACGCTGGCCCGGCTGGCCAAGAGCGGTGCGCGGAAGAAGACCGACCAACTCGAACAGGCGCTGCCCGGATTCTTCACCGACCACCACGCGACGATTCTGAAGATGATGCTCGACAACAGCGACCAGATCGGCGCCCAGAGAACCGCACGCGACGCGCTGATCGCGGACGCGATCAGCCCTTCTCCCGACACGCGACCCGCCTCGCTGATCGTCTGCACGTAGGGCGTGCGTGCACGTCCACCTGCATCGTCGGCGTCAAACACCGTTGCCGCCGCCAAGTTGATCTCCGAGACCGGGATCGACATGACCCGATTCCGGTCCTCCGCGCATCTGGTGTCGTGGGCGAAGTTCTGCCCGCAGACCCACCAGTCGGCCGGCAAGTCCATGAGCAAACCCCGTGCCCATCCACCGCCCGATCGGTGCCGTCGACGCGACGGCGGAGACTTCGGCCCGAGCGGCACGCCAAGGCGAGAGCGGTCCGCCCAAGGATCTGCGGGAGGCACACCGCGGTGGGCACGGGCGAATAGTGTCCGATCTGCCGATGTCCCAGCACCCATTGAGGGAGCCGTACTCGAAACTGCAGCGTGAGCGTGGATTCTTGCGGAAATCGGGCACGACCCTGTCATCGCTCCGCAGTACCCGATACACCCGTCGCGCGCGCCTGGACCGGTTCGCGATCCTTGGGGTTCGAGGCGCCACACGATCGATCGGGCGGACCGGCACCCTGCCGAATCAATACCGAGAGGTACGATGAACATATCGCACATTGACCAGAAACAAAGATCGGCTGGTGTGGAGAGTGGCAGACGACCAGGCGCAGATAATATCCGCCCTCGAAGGGATGACGGGCCCTCGAACCGCGGAAACCGTGGGCCGAGCCGTCGCGAGTTTGATCCATGACGGCACTTTGCGGCCAGGCTCCAGACTGCCGACTGTTCGTCAGGTCGCGCATGTGTGCGGCGTGAGTACAGGAACTATCGTCGCGGCGTGGAGCACTCTGCGGCGAGACGGTTTCGTTGAGACCCGCCGACGCGGCGGAACGATGGTGCTTGGCGCCGGACCTTCTATACGAAATGAAGCTGGCGCGCACGGAAGTATCGACTGGTCTGCGCGCGATCTACTGTCTGGAAGCCCCGACTATGCAATGCAGCCCGACCTTTCTGCAGCCTTGCTTGCGGGGTTGAGTTCGTCTCATGAGCTGAATCGACCTGGTCGCGAGTACATCACCGAGCCTTTACTCTCCGCCGTGCAAGCCCACTGGCCCTTCCAGGCGCAAGCCTGGACGGCAGCGGGCGGGGGTTCGGAAGGGTTGATATTGGCCACCGAGGCGGCCGCCTCGGCAGGCGGCGTAGTGGCCATCGAAGAACCCGCAATGCCCGGCTTCCTCGATACGCTGTCCGAGTTGAACATTCAGCCCGTCGGCCTCTGCCGCGACTCCGAAGGCCCCCTCATTCAATCGCTTCAGGAAGTGCTCGAGCTCGAACCTGTCGCTCTCGTACTGCAGCCGGAGGGGTCGTACGCGATGGAGGGCTCGTTGAGCACTGCTCGGGCCGCCGACCTGGCGCGCGTGCTGATGGATTCACCCACTCGACCGTGGATCATCGAAGATGATGGCGTCGGCCCGTTGGCCGTCCGCCAAGCGGCCTCGCTGGGACCGTTCCTGCCCGACCACACCGTTCGCGTTCGCAGCTACTGCAAGGCATACGGCGTCGATATCCGCACCTGTGTGATTGGTGGAAGTGAGCAGCTCGTCGCGGCCATCATTGACAAGCGAACTCACGGGGTCGCTATGAACAGTCGAATCTTGCAGAACACACTGGCACACCTGATCAACAGTGACGAGGCCAAATTCGCGGTGGCAGCGGCACGGGACAAGTACCGGACACGACGCGAACGATTGATCAGCGCGCTCGCACGCCAAGGATTGCGGGCCCAGGCCGGTGACAACAGCCTCGTGCTGTGGGTCGAGGTCTCCGATGAAAACTCGGCCCTCATCAGTCTGGCTCGGAAAGGAATTGTGGTCGGCTCTGGTAGCAAGTCCTTCATCGGCAAGCACTCACGCGCACTGCTGCGAGTGGCGATTCCGCAGTTGCCCGACGAAGACGAGCTCGTCGAAGAGCTGGCGACAAGGATTGCAGAAGCGTCGTGCAGCAGAAATCGCGAGTACCTCGCTTAGCGTCGCCAACGACGGCCGGAAAGTTTCCAACCGTCGTTGACAGGTGTGAGGGCACACTGACCGTTTCGGTGTCACCCGGTCTGCCTCACAACCCGTAGTGCTCGCGCAACGTCGCTCCCCGGTACTCAGTCCGGTGCAACCCGCGCTTCTGCAGAAGAGGCACGACGTGGTCGACGAAAACTTCGAGCCCGTCGGGCAATTCATCGACCATGATGTTGAATCCGTCAACGGCGCCTTCGGTGAACCACGTTTCGATCACGTCCGCCACCTGTTCGGGCGTACCCACAACTCTTGCATGCCCGCTACCTGCCGCGAGTAGACGAGCTGCTCCTCGGGTGTCGAGGCCTCGACTTCGCACGTTCTCGATGAACACCGAGCGTTGTCCGCGGGATCCGCGTGCAGTGTCATCGCCCGGCATGAGGTCCCACGGGATTGGAGCATCCAGTGTCAGCGATTCCACCGGAACTTCCAGGGTTCTAGCCAGATTCAGAATCTGCACCGACTCGGGGATCAAGTCGGCGAGTTCCTCTTCGCGGCGGAGAGCGGCTTCTTCGGTGTCGGCGATGACCGTCATAAGCCCAGGAATCAGTTTGATGGAATTGGGCTCGCGGCCCTTCGCTGCGGCAAGTTTACGCAACGCTGTTCGACGTTCCCGGGCGCTGTCCGCGTTCAGGTGCGGGGAGTAGACCACGTCAGCGTAGGTCGCAGCCAAATCCTCTCCGTACGAAGAGGCACCGGCCTGCACGAGGACGGGTCTGCCGTGACTGAGTGGGGGGGCCTTGAGCGGTCCCTGCACCTGGAAGTGTTTGCCGACATGATCGACTGGATCGATCAGTGTCGGGTCGAGGTATTCGCCGGTGGTTTTGTCCGCTACAAGAGCGCCGTCAGCCCAGGAACCCCATAGCTTGGTGACGACTTCGATGAACTCCGCCGCGCGTTCGTAACGCTCTGCCTTGGGCAGCGCGGCCTCACGTGAATAGTTGCGGGCCGCCGGATCGCCGCCGGAGACCACAATGTTCCACGCGACCCGGTCGCTGCTGGCGGCGGCGAGGCTGGCAAACTGACGTGCGAGATTGTACGGATCGTTGTACGAGGTGCTTGCGGTGGCGACGAAGCCGATCCGCTCGGTGTGCGCCGAGAGCACTGCCTGCGCAATCAGTGGATCCAAGAGACGACCGGGTGAGTTCCATTCGCGGGAACCAAAATCAACGCTGTCGGCAAGAAATACTGCATCGAGTAGGCCACGCTCGGCAATCTTTGCCACCTCGATGTAGTGGTCGATAGTGATGAAGTGGCTTCCAGGCGCGTCGGATCGTCGCCAGGGGCTCCCTACTGTCCCCCCTGGAATCAGATTCGCGTTGAGGATGACCTGTGCATCTGTTGGCATGTATTGCTCCATTCCGATTGCCAGTGAGCAGGAGCCGGCTGGACTTGTCGAAGCCGTTTCGCGTGTGACTGGTCGCGGCGCGTAACCAGGCGCCCGCTCTTGAGAGACTTGACAGCAGCCGGCCGATCCGGCCGATTTGTTCAATCTCAAGTCGGACCGTTCACAATTTTGTATCATCCAAAAAGGCGGCGAATCGCGACAAATCCCAGCCAGCACTTCCCCCAACACGTCTGCAACCTGCAGATACAAGAGTTACAATCGCACTGATTTGGTCAGTTCATAAGCACCTGTCCGATGCTTTATGTTCAACATGTGGGTCGAGAGGTGATCCATGTGATTGAACGGAGGCTCACCGTGGGCGCACATGCTCCACAAAGATTGGTCAGTACCGCGTGGCTCGAGGCTCGACTGAGTACCCCCGAGGTACACCCGGTCGAGGTTCGGTTTTCTGCCGATACCCAGGACGGGTCCCCTGGACTGATTCCGGGCTCAGTCGCGGTGCACTGGAAGAGGCTGCTGTGGGACGACTACCGGCGGGAGTTTGCCACGGCGGAGACGCTGAGCAGTCGGCTCTTCGAGCTCGGGGTGGGACAAGGCACCATACCCGTGTTCTACGGCGAGGAGCCGCAGTTCGGAGCCTATGCGCTGTGGGTACTGCAAGCGAGGGGATTGAGCGAGAACGCCCGCTACCTCGACGGTGGGCTGGAGGCCTGGAACGGCCTTGGACTCCCCCTAGGAACAGCCGTCGACGTTCCTGCACGGCTCGCTGCTGACGTAATGCTATCGATCCCGGGCGCCGACGAGATCAATCCCTTCAGCACCGTCGCCATCGGCCGCGAGGAGCTGCGTGAATCCCTCCACGACGCGCAGTCCTTGTTGATCGATATGCGATCACCTGAGGAATTCTCCGGTGAACGAGTGACACCGTGGTCGATGGGATTCGACCACGGCGCTGAGCGCGCAGGACACATTCCCGGGGCCGTTCACCTTCACATTCGCGACTTGCTTGACGATTTGGGACGAGTTAGACCTCAAGAGGAACTGCAGGCCACCTTTGCACAAGTGGGACTGGACTCCGCTCGACAGGCAATCACCTATTGCCGGCTTTCCCACCGGGCTTCGCTCGGCTGGCTCATCCTCACCGACGTCTTGAACACCCAAGGGGTGCGTGTCTACGACGGGTCATGGACGGAATGGGGCAGTGTTGTCGGGCTTCCCATCGAGCGCTGACCGGCCATACAAGAGCAGGACGTTCATATGAGTACAACTGAGGTGATGGCTGCGCCACACCGGACGGTGTCGGCCCCGAAGGGACCCACCCCTCCTCACACCTCGCGCCTTAGGGGTGTTCGAACCAGATACATTGTGCGCAAGCTCGTATCGGCGTCCGCGATGATTATCGCGGCCATCACATTGGCCTTTGTGTCCATGCATCTCGCTCCCGGCGACCCGGTGAGTGTTGTAACGGGAGACGCGAGCAATCCCGAGCTGCGCGCAACGATCGAGGCTGACTGGGGTCTCGACAAGCCACTCATTGCGCAGTATTGGGCCTATCTCACCAACGTCCTACACGGCGACTTCGGACGCTCGTACGTTCGCGGCGAGGACGTTTCGGAAATTCTGTTCGGCACGAGGTTGAGCGCTACAGCCCAGTTGGCCGGCGCTGCTCTGATCTTTGCTCTCCTGATCACGCTTGCTTTGGCGATGACGACCGCGGGCCGCGCAGGATTCGTGCCCAAGTTGGTGCAGACCTCGGAACTGACGTTGGCGTCCATGCCGTACTTTTGGTTGGGCCTGATCTTGATCTCGGTATTCGCCTTCAATCTGCGGGTTCTTCCAGTTACCGCCGGAAACGAGATCCAACGCCTGATCATGCCCGCATTCACTCTCGCCCTCCCAACCGCCGCCGTGCTCTCTCAGGTCCTTCGCGAGGGAATGGAACGCTCACTCGAACAACCGTATTCACTGACAGCCCGAGCGCGAGGAATAGGCCCCGCAAGATTGAAATCTCGCCATGCACTCAGGCACTCTCTGATTCCGGCGACCACTCTTGCGGGCTGGATCGTCAGTGGCCTGCTTACTGGAACGGTCGTTGTCGAAGAGGTGTTCGGCCGTCCCGGGATCGGCCGCGCGACTGTCGAAGCCGTCATGTTTCAGGACATTCCCGTTGTTCTCGGAGTCGCGATCTTGTCCTCGGCGGTCTATATCGTGGTCACCGTCTTGGTCGATATCAGCTATCTGTGGATCGATCCGCGACTCAAGGACCGTGTGCGATGAGTCTGTTGTCACGAACCCGGATCCCCACAGTAGGGGCGCAGTGGGGGCTCTGGTTGGCGACAAGCTATCTGGCATTGGCCGCGATCGCAGTCGTGGCGCCTACGCTTCTCGCCCCCAGCGATCCGCTCGAGACGGCACTCGCCGCGGCCCATCAACAGCCTGGGTGGCAACATCTTTTCGGTACCGACCGGCTCGGGCGCGACGTGCTTGTTCGCGTCGTTCACGGGGCACAGTATTCGCTCTTCATCGGGGGGGTCGCAACAGCTGTGGCGGTGGCTGTCGGCATCGTTCTCGGTTCGGCTGCAGGCACCGGAAATCGGATCATCGACGAAGTAGTGACACGGGTTTTCGATCTTCTGGGTTCGTTCCCAGAAATCTTGTTCGCTCTCGTGCTCATCGCATTTACCGGTCCGGGCACGTGGAATCTGATCCTCGCGATCGGACTTTCGGCTGCTCCACGGTACGGCCGGGTCGTTCGGGCCGAGATCCTCGCGGTCCGCGAATCCGAGTTCGTCGCGCAGGCACGTTTGAATACCACATCGAAATTCGCCCTGACCGTGAAACACATCGTTCCTAATGCTCTTGTCACACTTCCGGTGCTCGCGACTCTGGGTCTCGGAACGAGCATTCTCGGCACAGCCACGCTCAGCTTTCTCGGGTTCGGCACACAACCGCCGTTGCCGGAATGGGGATCGATGCTGTCGGAGTCGCGTGATGACCTTCGACTGGCCTGGTGGACAGTGTTCTTTCCGGGCCTAGCTATCACAGCGACTGTCATTGCCACCACAGTGGTAGGTCGTCACCTGCAACACCGATTCGAGAGAAGATCCATCCAATGAGCGCCTCTCCCCTAATTCGCGTGGAGAACCTCCGAGTGAGCTTCGATACGAGCTCCTCACCGACTGGTACAACCGAAGTCATTCATGGAGTAAGTTTTTCCTTGCACCAAGGAGAAATCCTCGCCGTTGTCGGCGAATCCGGCTCCGGGAAGTCCGTCACCGCGCGCAGCCTCCTCGGTCTCTCGGGAATCGGTGCACGAGTGACAGCGGATCGGTTCGAGTTGTTCGACGAGGACGCCACCAAAAGCTGCGAACGCTTCTGGCGGCAGATTCGGGGGAACCGAATCGGCCTCATACTGCAGGACGCACTGACTGCACTGGATCCTTTGCGCACGATAGGAAGTGAGATCGACGAGGCGCTCACTGCACACGGACCGCGGGCTTCGCGGCGCGCACGAGTTGACCAGGTGGAAACACTGCTGCGCTCTGTGGGCATCAGCGACCCACACCTCAAACGTAGGCAGCACTCGCACCAGCTCTCGGGAGGTCAACGACAGCGTGCGCTGATTGCCTCTGCTCTAGCAGCGCAGCCTGAGGTACTCGTGGCAGACGAACCGACCACCGCTCTGGATGTGACCGTGCAAAAGCGGATCCTCGATCTGCTGGCAGAGAAGGTTCGTGACGGGCGCAGCATGATTCTGGTCAGCCACGATCTTGCCGTGGTGTCCTCGATCGCCGACCGCATCATCGTGATGCGCGAGGGTCGCATCGTCGAAGAGGGCTTCGCACGCGAGGTGATTGATCAACCCAAGCATCCGTACACTCGAGCATTGATCGAGTCGATTCCCAGCCGTTCGACCAAGGGTTCCCTTCTACGGGGAGGTAACGCGCCGATACGAGCGCGTTCTTCCTCGGCATCCGAGAGCCCAGGCACGATGCTGCGTGTTGCGTCTATCTCGAAGACTTATCGTGCACGTAAGTCGACGGTTCGTGCAGTTGGTGACGTGTCCTTCGATCTGGCCCGTGGTCAGATTCTCGGTGTGGTCGGTGAATCGGGGTCCGGGAAGTCGACTATCGCACGAATAGTCGCAGGACTGGAGGATGCCGATTCGGGAAGTATCGAGTTCGACGGTGTTCAACTTCGCGACCGCCGCGAACTGCTAGGCCAAATTCAGCTGATTGCCCAGGACTCACTCGGTTCGTTCGACCCGTGGTACACCGTGCGTGAGATCATCGCCGAAAGCGCCGCGTTAGTCTCTGACACGAGTCGTGAAAAGAACGTGCTGGTCGAACAACTGCTCGATGAGGTTCATCTTCCAGCCGGGACGGCCGATCGGCATCCACGCACATTGTCCGGTGGTCAGCGCCAGCGGGTCAATATCGCCCGGGCACTGGGCTCACGTCCGAAGTTGGTGGTGTGCGATGAGCCTGTCTCTGCGCTGGATGTATCGGTGCAGGCGCAGATCTTGGACCTCATTGCCGAGATTCGGGTCGCACACGACACGTCTTTTCTCTTCATCTCCCACGATCTGGGCGTCGTACACCATTTGTGCGACGACGTCCTCGTACTCGAGGGCGGCGCAATCGTCGAGCATGGCGAGGCGGACACGGTATTCACCAACCCTCGACACCCGTACACGAAGCAGTTGCTCGACTCCCTGCCCCAACTCGTCTGAATCAACCCTCTGACCACACTCCGAAGATCTAGCGAAAGCCACACCATGACAAAGCGGGTACGAAAACTCCTCGCGATCGGCGTCACCGCCGCCACCATCCTCGGGCTCGCCGCCTGCACTGCCGACCCGGAACCCGGCTCGGGAAGCGGCGCGCCCACGTCGCAACCGCAACCCGGCGGAACCTTCACCCTTGCGCTCAGCTCCTATCCTCAGCGTGGGCTCAATCCGCACTACGGCGCCTCGTTCGACGCATCGCAGGTGCTGCGAAACGTGTACGACAGTTTGGTCTCCGCGGACGAGAACGAGCAGTTTCATCCCTGGCTTGCCACAGCGTGGACAATCTCGCGTGACGGGCTCGTCTACGATTTCCAATTGCGCCAGGACGTCACTTTTCAAGACGGTGAAAGGTTCGATGCTCACGCCGTCAAAGCCAACATCGACCTTGCCCGCAATCCGGAGTACCCGGGGTACTCCGACGTGGGCGTACTGAACTACTCCAGTGTGAACAGCGTGGAGGTCGTCGACCCTTACCACGTCCGGATCGCTCTCAACACTCCCCGCGCCGACTTTCTCTCGACACTGTCGGGGATCGGCGGTGCGATTGTCTCGCCGAGATCGCTGTCCAACAGGGACTCGTGGGCGAGCGGAGAAGGTTTCGTGGGCACCGGCCCATTCAAGCTGGATAAGGCTGTTCCCGGGCAGGAGTTGGATTTTCGGAAGAATCCCGACTACAACTGGCCGCCGGCCACCGCGAGTCATCAAGGGCCCGCGTATGTCGATGAACTCGTCGTCAAGTACATTCCAGAGGCCTCGACCCGCGCCGGCCTACTCGAAAGCGGCGAGGTAGACGCGATCGGCACGGTCAAGGCCGAGGATATCGGGCTTTTTCAGGGAATCTCCGGTTATCAGTACGAACAAAAGGGCTCCAGCGGATCACCCAAGCTTCTGTATCTGAATGTCACAAATGGACCCACCACGGACAAGCGGGTCCGGCAGGCACTCACAACAGGTGTCGACCTGAATTCCGTGATTCAGAACGTTACACGAGGCACCCAGGACCGGGCGTGGAGCATAATTTCGCCCCAAAGTCGGTACTTCGATGGAAAGTACCAAGGCTCGAATTCCGTGAACATCGTCCGCGCGAACACCTTGCTGGACGAAGCGGGCTGGCGGGATCGCGACAGCGACAACTATCGTGTTAATTCCGCGGGCGATCGTTTGACGATTCGCGTCCTGGCGAGTGTGCCGGGGTACCCGGAAGACGACTTTCTCAAGGCGTGGCAAGCAGAATTGCGGCAAAATCTCGGCGTCGAAGTTGAGTTGAAATATGTCGAGAACGCGCTCGTGTACGACCTGTTGGCCCAGAATCAGTACGAAGCCTTTCCTCGGCAAGTTGGAGGACTCGACCTATCTCTGCAGTTGAACCGCGGATTTGGATCGGTCACCCCCGACATCAAATACGGTCAAGTCGACGGAATTACGCTCGGATCGGTAGTTGCCGGCTCGAAACTCGCCGACAAACAGGTTGACGAATGGCTCTTGAACGCAACGAAGGCCACCGACCAGGACGCACGAAAGCAATGGTTTGACAAAATCGCTCAGTATGTCCACGACAACGCGGTCGCCATTCCCCTCTACACAGACCGAAACAGTGCCGCGGCCACCGCCAACGTCCACGGGTTGCACACCCTGTTCGATGCACCTCGCAACGTTGTGAACGGATGGTCATACGACATCGCTGTCGACCGCTGACTCGAAGACAGATTTTGTGACATCGCCGGTTTCCAGAAGATAAATCAGACGCGTCTATATCCCAGACAGTACGGTCGCGCGTCTAAATTGTGAAGTTTCTTGATCATCGCCTCCAGCCCATCCGTGCGCAAGTAGCTTTCAGATCGGAATACAACCCGGCAATTTCTACCTTACGACCTCAACCCCACCCGCGATAATGCAACGCACTTTTAATCAACGCTGAGTCGGGACATTATTTATCAGCCTGCGACCGACGAATTTCGGACTGCCTTGTGCTGCGACCACCACTGCAGCCATTCATTGGAGAGGTCATCCGCTTGTCCACTGGATGACGTCGATATCCATGAATTCTGCCCCCGAAGTACGAATGGAAGAATCATGACGATAAACGAGAAGTTTCCACCTAGAAAAAACTTCAAATGGGCGAACTATCCAGGGAAGGTTGGTGCCGGAATAGCCGAGTCTGATTTCGGAACCGCCCCTGCAGTTGCGCAGGCACTGCATTCAGCCATCGACGATGGATATACCGGATACACGCCAGATCATGTCTATAGAGACCATTTGTCGGCCTATGCCGATTTCCTCAGGGAAAGGTACGAGTGGAAAGTTGACGAATTCGCGATTCGACTCGCCGATGACGTGCAGAGCGCCTACGAAGCGGTGATTCGCCACTTCACGCGCCATGGATCGTATGTGATAGTGCCGACTCCGGCTTACGCTCCATTCACTCGAATTCCGGAGCGTCTAGGCAGGAATGTCGTTGAAGTCCCGATGCTCCGACGGGAGAGTCAGTACAGTCTCGACCTGGACGCAATCTCTCAAGCATTCGAAAGAGGCGGCGAACTTCTAGTCCTCTGCAACCCCCACAACCCCACTGGGACCGTTCTTGGAACTGACCAGCTGCTCGCCTTGTCCGAGGTAATTTCACATTACAACGGAACTGTCTTCGCAGACGAGGTGTGGGCACCAATCGTCTACAGTGGAAAACACGTACCGTACGCTTCGGTGTCCGATACTACTGAGGCTCACACGATTACGGCTTCCTCACCGTCGAAGGGCTGGAACTTGTCGGGACTCAAATGCGCACAGATCGTTCTCTCCAATCCCAGAGACCAAAAACGTTGGGATGATCTGGCACTATTTCCGCCATCGGCGAACAGCACACTGGGAGTAATTGGAGCAACCGCCGCCTACGGTTCAGGTGCGGAATGGCTTGACGACACCGTTGCGAGGCTGGCAGTCAACCGAAACCTGCTTGCCCGCCTCCTCGAAGACCGCCTGCCGGGTGTATGGCCGACCACACCGCCAGCGACCTATCTTGCGTGGCTCGACTTCACCGGATGGGGCCGAGGATCCTCCCCTGGAGCCGCGCTGGATGAACGAGCAAAGGTGATCGTCAATCACGGCGAAGATTATGGCGTCGACTGGCGCGAGTTCGTTCGATTCAACTACGCAATGTGCGAAATCCGCCTATCGCAAGCGGTCGACTCCATCGCTACAGCATTCGGGCGCTGACGTGTTTGAGCACGCTCCTTGGTGGGGCAAGGGGTCCTACGTAGACCTGCAACCTCCCTCTTCACAAGATTTTCCCCTATCTGACGATAGTGAACTCGACCCCGACACGCCTGTAGGATGTCAAGCTCCTGGCCAATCTGCTGGGCTTCGCCCATACCACTGCGGAGATATTTCGCCAAGCAGGAACTGGACACGCGCAGGACGCCATCGCCTGGCAGGCGCGGGTGTGGGCACGCTCCACCGACACTTCCCGACCTCGGAGGCCCTCATCGACGCCGCCTACAGGCATCGACTCGCCCGCATGCGTGAGGAGGCAACCGAACCTTCATCCGCACGGCCGCCGAGGCCATCCGGATATGGATGAAACATGGAACACCCTGAATCGCGCGGTCATCGCCTCCGGTGTCGACCCATCTGCTGACAATGCGCACTTCTCACCGACGCCGGCGCCATTCTCCTCAACCCGGCACCAGGGATAGCCCGCGAACCGACGTCACCGTCGATGACGTCGTCCTCTTCTTGTAGACGCGCTGACCAGGGATTTGACTGCGAGCTGACCCAGACCGCCGAACGCACGCGGAGGACACTCCTGTCCATTCATCGAGCGGCGCTGTCACTCGTGAGTCTCTGGACGCAACGACGCGCACCGAGCACCGTGGATGAGCCGGTGGGTCTCGGCCACCACCCACATCCCCGATCCTCAACCCCGGTGTAAATCTGCCCGCCTCGACGGTCTTTCGCTAGGAGTTCTATGTCGGGCCGGCGTGGCACACCTGTCGCTTCGCTGCGATCGTGGCCAGGGCTCTACGGTCAGTTGCGCTGAGCGTGTCGAGCACCAGTCGTCACACTGACGCGCATGCGTGGGCGTTGCCGCGACGACCACCCATCGTCGTCCTAGTTTTGGCCTAGCGGCCCTCTGCCATGACACGTCTTTCATTACGATGGCAGACAAACTGCGTGGATTGGGAGGCGTCAGAGTGGGCGAAGCGAAAGACCAGCCAGCTGTGGAACAGCTCGAGTTAGGAGCGGTGTTCGCGGCTCTTGCGGACCCACATCGGCGATCGATTGTCGAGGACCTTCTTCGGGAACCGGATGGGGCTCGGCGCAAGTGCTCAAGCTTCGGGGTGGGGGTCTCCCGGTCGACGATGACCCACCAATTCAAGGTCCTCCGTGAGTCGGGCCTGATCACTCAGTTCGACTACCGCAACCGAGCCGAGGTGATGCTGCGTCGAGCAGATCTCGACGCACGTTTTCCAGGGCTGCTTGATCTTGTAGCAGCTGGTAGCAAACGGCGAGCGTCCGCTCCGGAAGACGCCTCGGCTCGCGGCTAGCTTCTGTGGTGTGTCGACGCCAGCGACCCGTTTAGGGCTCTCGGAGGGAGTCCTAAACGGCAGCAGAGTAGGAAAGCCAGATTGCACAGCCCAAAGCTCACATCAGTCGCGAGAAGCAGGTTGTGTCCATGAAGATTGTGTACGGACCGGATTCGGATCTGACCGGCGTGTCGTAGCCCCAGTGAACGCGGCGTGACTCAGACCGACCATGGTCACTCGAGAAAGCACCACGCGATGACCAGTGCCCACGACTTCGAGGATCGCCCGGTAGCCCTCGGCGTTGACCCCGGCCGCGACCAGTGCGTGCATGTTGACCACCCCGCCCGTTCTCCCGGACCTTGAGCACCAAGGGCGTCGGCGGCGACGAATTGCGTGGCCGGCATCCAGGGTCGGCTGCGGAACGCCTCCACCTTCGCGTCGAGGTCATCGGCCATCACGGCCACCTTGGATTTCGACAGGCTGAGGATGCCGAGGGACTCGACGACCTTCTCCATCCGTCGGGGTCGAGATACCGAGCAGGTCGCAGGTGGCCACCACCGAGGTCAGGGCACGTTCGGCACGCTTGCGGCGCTGCAGCAACCGAGCACGGCGAACTGTGGGTATGGCCGCCGTGGTTCTCGTCCGAGAGCAGTCGATCGCGGTACAGCCCAAAAGTAAACTCTCGATCCGCGGCACCCCGCTGTTCGGTAACCTCCCAAATACAGGACGTGGCGGGGCACGGTGCGACGTTTCTTCCATCTCGACACGACAGATGCGAGCAGCTCGGTGAGGGCGGCCAGGGCCACCCGTCCCGGCCTGAAGAACTAGCCCCCCCGGGATGCGGGGCATCGTCCGTCGTGAACGGCCGCATCCCGGTGGGCCCATGCGCGGGCAGCCCTGATCGTGGGCACAACGGCCTCGACGTCGCAGCGAGGGCGGTGATCAGTCGTGACACTGTCGGGTCGGAGGCGCCGGCCCAAACAGCTCCGGCTGGGCGCGCTGCGGATCCTCGCCGTCGCAGGACGAGCCATCCGCACGGGCCGGAAGCAACTACTCCGACTTCCAGAGGCTCGCCCCTACAACCACCGCATCGATACCGCCTGGACCACGCTCCGCATCGCCCCCACCGACCACCCACGGAGAACTGGCGAAGCAGCGCCGGTGAGCTCCCGCACGCCATGCCCGAAGGACCTCGCTACCGGCCATCTATTCGAAGGTCAGTGCGCAAGACGAAGATCGAGACTAGGCCGGGACAAATGGCGGGAACACGACGAATGGTCGAAGCCCGCCCGCTACCCGGCCTCGACTGCCCCCCCTTGTGGCCAGACGACAGGCAGCACTGCCGAACCCACCCAGGAGGTGACAGCCGCGGCACTGCCCGCATAACGGCCGAACGAGAATCAGGCGGCAGTTCATACACGATGCCCTGAGAGATGATCCTTGGGGTCAATCGCTTGAGTCACAGCCTGTGTTCGTCATTTCGAATCATAGGGCTGGCGACTTCCACGTTGGAACGATGATGCGTCGAGGCCCGGGTCTCAGCTCGTGAGCTCAATATAAGTGCGCCAGCGCAGTGTCGGCGTCGAATCCGGCGAAGTCGTCGAGCGCACCGTCACGCAGTCGGCTGACCCAACCAGGATCGGCAAGCAACGCCCGACCGATGGCGACGATATCGAATTCGCCCGCATCGAATTGGTCGAGCAGCCGACAAACCGGGGCCGGGGAGATCCGCTTTGCCTCGCCGAGCGAGAACCCGAACTCGGTGTCCAGACCCACCGAGCCTACTGCGATGACCGGCAGCCCGGTCAGCTTCTTGGCCCAGCCCGCCATACCCAGCCGTGGATCGTCATCGGGAAAAGCAGGCTGATAGTGGCGACGAGTGGACGGGTGCAGCACATCGACCCCGGCCTCGATCAAGGGGGTGAGCAATTTCTCGAGATCGATTGGTGAGGACGCTAATTGGGCGTCATAGCGGTTGATCTTCCATTGCGAGAACCGGAAGATAATCGGGAAACCCGAACCGACAGCCTCCCGCACCGCAGCCACCACCTCGGCAGGAAACCGGGTACGTGCAGTGAGTGTTCCGCCGTAGCCGTCGGTGCGGCGATTAGTGTTCCCCCAGAGGAATTGGTCGAGCAAATAGCCGTGACCGCCGTGCACCTCAACGGCGTCGAATCCGGCGTCACGCGCGTTGCGGGCGGCCTTCGCATACACGTCGGCGAGCGCACCGAGCTCGTCGATGCGCAACGCCCGCCCGACCTGGTTACCTGCAACGTCGATACCCGATGGGCTGACCGCCTCCTGTCCTTCCCTCCCACCGTCGAGGACGTCTCGCTGCGAGCCCTCGTGCCACAGTTGAGCCGCGATAGCGCCGCCCTCGGCATGCACGGCATCGGTCACCGCGCGCCAACTCCGCAATACCTCGGCCCCATCGATAAGCGGAACGCTGTCCGGCCCAGCCGCCGGATGCGGGATGCGCACGCCCTCAGTGATGATCAGCGCGGTTCCACCTGCGGCCCGGCGGGCGTAGTAGGCGGCCACGTCCGGGCCCGGCACACCGTCTGGGGACGCGAACCTAGTCATCGGGGCCATTGCGAACCGGTTCGGCAGTGTCAGCGTGCCCACGCTCACCGGCGTGAACAAGGATTGCAGCCGCTTGTCGTCAATCACTTCCACCCTCAATCCCTCACCCTAGACAGCGCGTCAATATCCTGTTTCACTCGGGCCTCTTTCTCCGGATGGACGCGTGGGACGGCGCCAACCCAGGTAAGCGTGAGATCCATCTCGATCGTCCCTATCTCTGCATCGGGTGCCCCGCCGAAAGCTGCGGCCACCCGTTCTTCTGATACTGCACACTTCCGCGGAGCCTTAGTGAATGGTGTTCAAACCTTGAACGGCTCAAGTCCGCCCCGGCGAGGAGGAACTGCGCCGCGGGCGTCACCGCCTCGGCCAATTCCGGAGTATTGCCCGCGCTGCTGGCGCCGCGAGAGCGGCCAAGGACACCGAGCCCGGGATGACGGCGGGTTTTCGATCCACTGTGCTCTCGGCGAGAACCGCGCCAGCGGTCGACTGGGCATACGGGCGTCGAACACGGATGGCATGGCGCCGTGCCACAGAAGCGCCAGGTCGACTCCTGTCGGCGGCGGCGACCATGCCCGCTTCAGTGCGCCCACCTTGAGGCCCATGCCCGCCCTTGTCGGTCGGCACTGCCAGACCGTCGTCGGCAGGGCTCCGAGTCCGAATCGCTGGGCCAACCCCAACGCCGGAACCAACCCGGCCAAGGCAAGAAGATTGCGGTCTTCGAACGCCGGACGGTCACCGGGTGGGCCGGGATAGTGCACCTCAGAGACGCTCCCCGTTCTGGGATGGACCGGACCTTAGACAAGCCCAATCCTCCTGAAACGTAAGGCCATCTCGCCGTCACGACCCACCCCGTACCCTCTGGTCGGGTCGCCCGGGGGGAATCGCACCCCGGGCTCCCACAGATCCCGGCGTGACAAGTGTCCCGTCACCGGGCTCTTGTCATTCTGGTCACCAGACAGACGAGACGGATGGAGCCCATTTCCCAAAGTGCGAACATGCGGGGACACCGTGCGGTGATCCCCTGCCAGCACTCGAGGTTGCGTCCATGACGATGGTGTAAGAGCCGGATCAGGACGTCACCGGCGTGTCGTAGCCGGAAAGTAGGCGGTCATCGCGTGATTCTTCGAGAGAGCTACCAACTCGACTCGACGAAAGAGCACGCGATGACCACTGCCCACGATATCAGCCCCGACCTGCTGCGCAGCCTGCTGTCCACGTTCATCGACGCGCTGATGGGCGCCGAGGCCGACAGCCTGTGCGGCGCCGGTTTCGGAGAGCGCTCGGAGAACCGCACCAACTCCCGGAACGGCTACCGCCACCGGGACTTCGACACCCGCGCCGGAACCCTCGACATCGCGATCCCCAAGCTGCGTCAGGGCTCGTGCTTTCCGGACTGGTTACTGCAGCGCCGCAAGCGCGCCGAACGCGCCCTGACGTCGGTGGTGGCCACCTGCTACCTGCTCGGGGTCTCGACCCGACGGATGGAAAAACTGGTCGACTCGCTCGGTATCACCTCACTGTCGAAATCCCAGGTGTCGGTGATGGCGAAGGACCTCGACGCCCAGGTGGAGGCGTTCCGCAGCCGGCCGCTCGACGCCGGCCCGTACACGTTTGTCGCCGCCGACGCCCTCGT
>NZ_LTCZ01000133.1:0-16198 GCF_001583455.1 Rhodococcus sp. LB1
GACGGGACCCTCGAGATCGGCGAGGGGATGGCACTCATCAATGGTTCCCCAGTGGCTGCGGCGGCCTTGGGCGACGCAGCACTGGCCGGACGGCATCGCATTACCGTCATGGAACAGATGATGGCGCTGGGCGCGGTGGCGATCCATGCCCCGGCGGCTCACTACGCCCCCGAACTCGAGGCTGCCTGGCGCGACGAACACCAGGCCGAAGCCATACACAACATCCGCCGACTCATCGAGACCGACGACCACTCGTCCGAACTCCCCTATCAAGCGCCGGTGTCCTTCCGCAGTGGGCCCCGCGTCATCGGGTGGGCACGGCGGGCACAGGCAGCCGCCGAAGAATGCGCCGAGATCGCGCTCTCGGCGTCATCGAACAACCCCATCTTCGTCGGCCCGGCAATCCATCCGCCCCTCGGTGCGATCCTGTCGAACGGCGGCTACCACAACCCGCTCGTCGCTCCGAGTCTCGATTCCCTCGCTCGCACGTGGGCCGATGTGTGCCAATTGGTTACGGCCCAGGTCAATCGAATCGTCGAAGATCCCCGAGGGCTTGTGGCTACCGAACCCGAATCCCAGGTCAGCCTGCTGTATATGACGTCAGCAGGATGGGCCGAGGAGGCGCGCGCCGCCGCCACGACGTCGCTGATCGGTCTGGGCGGAGCAGGTCAGACAGACACGGGGACACCCGACCTGCTTGCGTGGCGAAAAGCTCACGATGCCGGTGCAGCACTCGACAACAATCTCGCGGTGCTCGGCGTCGTGTCCAGCCACGCGCTCGCCCGCACGGGACAGGCGGTGCCACCACGGCTCGCGGCACTCAGCCGGCAGATCCTTCAGCGATTCCCCGTCGGAAGCGCGCCTGTCGACTTCGGGACACAACTCGAGTCGGTCGTCGACCTGCTCAGCCGACCCCGAGACGACGCGGCGACGCCCCTTTCCGAATTAGCCAATACCTGAGTTTCTTTCACCGAATCAACACGAAGGGAGAACGATGTGACTGTCGCAGTGATCGGCGGCGGGGTCGTCGGGATGAATGCAGCGTGGAGCCTTCGCCGTCGCGGCGAGGACGTCACGGTCATCGAACGCGGGTCGATCGGCCAGTCGGCTTCCGGCGTCAATGCCGGTTGGATCACTCCGTCCCTGTCGACGCCCCTCGCCTCACCCGGTGTCGTCGGACTTGGGCTCAAACACGCCTTCGACCCGAATGGCGCCTTGTCCATCCGGCCGCGTCTGGACACCGACTGGATCCGTTGGCTGTGGAAGTTCGCCCGCGCCTCCCGGCCCTCGGCGTACGAGATCGGAGTCCGGGCTCTGTTACAGCTCAATAGCCACACTCTCGAGTTGTTCGACGAGTTGCGCGATGACGGTGTCGATTTCGAGATGCACTCGGCCGGGTTGCTCGCACTGGCACAATCCTCCGACGGCCTGGAATGGTTCACCCAGCTGTTCGACCAACTGCTCCCGATGGGCTTCCCGGGCAGCATCGAATACCTGTCCGGTGACGAAGCACGTCAACGGGACACTGCCGTCGGCCCCGGGGTGCGGGTTGCCGCCCACACCTCGATCGACCGACACGTCAACCCGGAATCCCTGCTCCGAGGTCTGCTCGAGAGAGTTACCGAAATGGGCGTCACCGTCCTCCAGCACACGGCCGTGGATGCCGTCACTCCCGTAGGCGCGAGGTGGTCGATACGAACGCCGGACCACTCCTTCGACGTCGATCACGTGGTCATAGCGCTCGGTGCCGCAACACACGCGCTTCTCACTCCCCTGGGCATCCAGTTGCCGATCATCGGAGCCAAGGGGTACTCGATCGACGTCCGGGGAGCCGGCGCCTCCCCACGCCATGCGCTGTACCTGATGGAACCCAAGCTGGGACTGAGCCCGTATCACGACGCGATACGCATCGCCGGTGCATTCGAACTACCTGCCCGCGACGAACGCGTCCCCGAGCGGCGGATCCGACGCCTCGTGGACCAGGTACACCCGTACTTGGCAGGATGGACTCCGGACGCAGATGTCGGCATTCGCGCCGGCAGGGCCGGATTACGACCGGCCACACCGGACAGCCTGCCGTTCATCGGCCCGGTTCCCGGTCACCGCGGCCTCTACATTGCCGCCGGCCACGGCATGTTGGGGGTCACCCTGGCACCTGCCACAGCTGAGGGGATCGCCGAAATGGTCACCACCCGTCGCATCCCGGAATCGATGCTTCCTTTCCAGTTGGCAGGACGCATCTGATGACAGAATCACGTCCACCACGGTTCGTTACGGACGCTGCTCCCGCCCGGGACGCACGGACAACCGTAGGGATCGCGACGGAGGACGTATTCGAATGCGACGCGTCGTACGGGTCTTCTGGGGGCCGCGGCCAGAGCCGGCCGAAACGCTGGCAGGACGGTGGCGACAGACGGTGGAGCACGTCACGGAACTGCTGCCGGCGGCTGCGCCACCGGTGCGAGGCGAGTGGCGGCAGGTTCACGCGTCGGGACCGGACACTGCCTGTGCGCCGGACGACCTGACGGCGGTTCTCCTGGACGCGCAGGCCGCTGAAGCGTGGTCGGATCTGACGGGGACCGGATTGCGACTGATGCACACCGGTGCAGACGGGTGGGCAGTGGAACTCTCCGGCGTGGCGGGTGGTGCCCCGCAGTTTCTTATGCAGTCACTGGTGATGACGGTCGACGCGCCCGACGGCGCCGTCGTCCCCGAATCCGAACTGCTCGCGATGCTTGCGTCGGTGTGGGAACCGGACTTCGGTGACGTGAGCGACGACGACATTCTCGATGCCCTCGAAGACGACGCCGGGTTCACCGTCGGCGATCCGGTCGTCGGCCGGTTCGGCTATCTGTCCGCCGCCCGCGCAGTCCTGGTACCCGACGGCCCGGAGGCGGTCCGTCAGGACACGCTGGGCGGCGGCCGGCTTCTGCACATTGCAGCGCCGGGCGACATCGACACGGTTGTTCGCGCATACGGCCGGCTACGGGACGCCGGCGCACTCGCGCCACTGCCACGGCCGCTGGACCGGCCGACACTGTGAGGTGCTGCGTCGCGAGCGCTGTGCACGGCGCGCCCGGACACCGTAACTACCAGCCCCCGCACCCGGTTCGGACGAGACCCAGAAAATTCTTCGGGCGGCGTGTCGAGAACTCCTCGACGGTCACGGCGACCCCAACACCTCACCGGCATTCAGCGACGCCGTCGAAGCGCTCTACCCCCTCGCGTACAAACTGAAGTTCGCCAGCAAGCGTGAGCTCGGCCGCGACTACGTCGTTCCTCCGCTGGAGGGCTTGTGGTGGGCCGAGGACATGGACTCCTTCACCGCGGTGCGGGACAAGTCGCGATGGGACTGGACGACGATGATCATGACCCCGAACTGGGTCGACGAGGCCATGTTCACCACCGCGGTCGACAAGGCCGGTGCCAAGAACCGCCCGGCACGTCTGGACGACGTCCGACTCGAGGCGCTGAGCGAAGGGCGGTGCGTGCAGACACTGCACGCCGGCTCCTTCGACGACGAAGCAGCTGTGCTCGCACAACTGCACGAAGATTTCATCCCCAGCAACGGACTTCGTTTGTCCGGCAAGCACCACGAGATCTACCTCAACGACTTCCGCAAGATCACGCCCGAAAAGCACCGCACCATCCTCAGACAACCAATCACCACCGGTGCCGCCTCCGACACCTGACAACCACGTCGACCCGTGCGGTGCCGCCACGTAGCAGCATGTGTGGCCGGAACGTCGGCGTCGACAGGCCTGAGTGCATGCTCAGCTCGATCAGTGCAGCAACCCCGAAGCGAGCAGCCCTTTCCGTAACGCCTCGTACTCGCCGTCGTCGAGGGCAAGTAGCGGGGAGCGCACGGTTCTGTTCTGCAGCACACCGAGCAACTGCAGTGCCCCCTTGACTGTCGTCGCGCCGTAATTGGGAACACCCATGACCGCACGCAACGCCGGCTGCAGGCGTGCATTGATCTCCCGTGCAGTTTCGACATTTCCCGAGAAGAAGGCGTCAATCATCGTGCGGATCTCGTCACCTGCCACGTGACCGAGCACAGAGACAACCCCGCACGCCCCATACGCCAGGAAACCCAGAGTGAGGCTGTCGTCTCCCGAGTAGACCGCATAGCCCAATTCGCGCAACATGATCGCCTGAGTGGGGTCTCCAGCGGCATCCTTCACCGCCACCACGGACGGCCACTCCGCCATCGTCTCGAATGTCGACGGTGCCAGCTTGGTACCGGCCCGGCCGGGAATGTCGTAGACCATGACAGGAGCATCGACTGCCTCCACTACGTATCGAAAGTGCTGCAGTACACCGCCCTGGCTCGGCTTGTTGTAGTACGGCGTCACCAGCAGCAGCCCGTCGGCACCGTGCATGACAGCCTGCCTCGCCAATTCCAGCGTGTGCCGTGTGTCGTTCGTTCCCACCCCGGCAATGATCTTCGCGCGATCGCCCACCGCGTCCTTGACCACTCGCAAGATCCGACCATCCTCGGCGGTGGTAGTCGTGGCTGCCTCACCGGTCGTCCCCGAGACGACAAGGCCGTCGTGCCCATGATCGACCAGATGTAGAGCGATCCGAGCAGTCGCCTCCTCGTCGATCTCGCCATCCACGGTGAACGCCGTAGCCATCGCTGTGAGAACGCGCCCGAACGGAGCCACCGGCGCTGACGAATCGGTCATCGCCCTAGTGTATGCGCGACGAACCGGCGACAACCCTGACGTGACATCCCCCGGTCACTCGCCGGGAGGGGTTCGGCGTTTGAGCAGCTCAGCGAGCTCGGCGATGGTGATCTCGACGGTACCGAACAGGGGATCACCATCCATGGCGGCACGGGCGACAGCCCGGCCCAGACGTTCTGTGAGGTCGGCATGCAGCTGATCAGTCATAACTCATCAGTCTCCAGGAAAACCCGCGCCGTGTGGCCGATTCCTGCCTCCCGCGGGCCGTCCCGATTCCGCCGCCATCGGCAACTCCGAATTGCGCAGAGCCAATGAGACATTGACGGCGTCAGCGCAACCGGGCAGTGACCGTCGACTACATCGAAGTTCGCCGGTTCAACGAAACTCGCCGAAACAATGCCAATCGGTCGGTTTCTGGCCCCGGCGGGGTGCTGCCACCCGTCCGCGACGTCCTCAGCGCCGGTCAATCACTGTACGAGACAGGCGAGATACAACCGGGCACCCCGACCCAGTCGGTGAGCGACGTTCCCGACGGCTCCTACGTCGCACCGGCCTCGTGCTCGCGCACCGATACCGACCCGGCCATGTGGGTCTCCGACTACCCCGGCATCGAGGATTACCTGGCTCAATGGCCCGGCACGAAGTTCACCGTGCAGCAAGTCTCCACGGTCGTCACCGTGCCCAGCGCCGACCCCACACCTCCCGCCGCCGACAACGCCAACCTCGACGACCTCGGCACCATCTTCGGCAGCTAATCCCCACCAGCACAACACAACACACCCGACCACACCCGAACCCGGGCGCGTTCGGGCACACCACAGGCAGTCCACGAAGGAGTGATCAACGACGTTCGAGAAATTCTCCGACCAAGCCCGCCGGGTGCTCGTCCTCGCCGCCGACGCCGCCCGCACACACCACCACGACTCCGCCTCCACTGGCCCAGCAACCCACCCCAGGGCCCACCCACCGCATCCCCAACCAGCTCAGCGACGACGAATACACCCGCGCCCACGCCTCGCACGGTTGAGGTCCGCACACGCCGGGTATCCACCGGTCATGACCACCGAGCACGTGCCGCGCCGTTGTGCCCCGCGGACGGAGGATTACCCCACCGTTCGGATAGTCGCGGCCCGCGAAGCCCAGCTGATGCGGACGCTGGGTCGGGCGGTGAACATCCTCTCGGCCGCTGACGTGCCGTTCGCGGTCGGCGGGGACTGCGCCGTCCACGCCCGTGGCGGACCGCCAGCCGAGCACCAGGTGACCATCATCGCCTCGGACGAACACCTGACCGAGGCACGGACCGCGTTGGCTGCGGGTGGGATGCGGTCCATCGCTTCCTCCCGCCTCGGGTCACGGCAGGTCGTCGGCGGTGATCTCCGGGTCACCCTGCTGCATCCGGCCGGTACCACCGGGACCGGGGAGGGACTCCTCGAGCGGGCCGAGAGGATGCGGATCGGGCAGATCTGGGCACCGGTCCTCAGCGGAACCGATCTGATGATCGACAAACTCCGTCGTCTCGGTTCCCATCGGTGTGACTTCGTGCCGATGCTGCCGGTCGCCCGCGCTTTGCGCGAGCAGGTCGACTGGCCCACCGTGGCGGGGGCCACTGCCGACCTCCCCTGTGCCCGGGCATTTTTGGGGCTGCTCGACGACCTGGCGGTCACAGGGTCGCTGGAGGGGCGGCCCTGACCCACAAGGGCCAGGGCCCTGCCCCGCACCAGTGTTCGACCCGTGCACAGTTCACGAACGGCGGTTCAGTGGTTCGGGCTCACTGTTGCGCGGCCGCCAGCGTGGTGTTCAAAGTCTTGCTCGGCCTCATCACGGCGTCGGCCTTCTCGCTGTCCGGCTGGTAGTAGCCGCCGATGTCAACCGGCGAGCCCTGCACCTCGATGAGCTCCCGCACGATGGTCTCCTCGTTTTCGGTCAACGCCTCGGCAAGCGTGGCGAAACGTTCCGCCAGTTCCTTGTCCTCGGTCTGCGCGGCGAGTTCCTGTGCCCAGTACAACGCGAGGTAGAACTGGCTGCCCCGGTTGTCGAGCTCGCCGGTCTTGCGCGACGGGTTCTTGTTCTCGTCGAGCAGCTTGCCGGTCGCCGCGTCGAGCGTCGTGGCCAGGATCTTGGCGTGCTCGTTGCCGGTCTTGATGCCGAGATCTTCCAGGCTGACGGCCAACGCCAGGAACTCACCGAGCGAATCCCATCGCAGGTGATTCTCCTCCACCAGCTGCTTGACATGCTTGGGCGCCGACCCACCGGCGCCCGTCTCGTACATGCCACCGCCGGCCATCAGCGGCACGATCGACAGCATCTTGGCGCTGGTGCCGAGTTCCAGGATCGGGAACAGGTCGGTGAGGTAGTCGCGCAGGATGTTGCCGGTCGCGGCGATGGTGTCCATGCCGCGGATCAGCCGCTCCAGCGTGTAGCGCATCGAGCGCACCTGCGACATGATCTGGATGTCGAGGCCCTCGGTGTCATGATCCTGCAGGTACAGCTCGACCTTCTTGATCAGCTCGTTCTCGTGCGGGCGGTACGGGTCGAGCCAGAACAGCACCGGCATGCCGGAGTTGCGTGCCCGGGTGACCGCGAGCTTGACCCAGTCGCGGATCGGCGCGTCCTTGACGGTGCACATGCGCCAGATGTCACCAGCCTCGACGTGCTGGGTGAGCAGCACCTCACCGGTCTCGACGTCCACGAAGTTGGCGTCGCCATCCTCCGGAATCTCGAAGGTCTTGTCGTGCGAGCCGTACTCCTCGGCCTTCTGCGCCATGAGCCCGACGTTGGGGACAGTGCCCATGGTCGTCGGGTCGAACGCGCCGTTGGTTTTACAGAAGTTGATGATCTCCTGGTAGATGCGCGCGAAAGTGGATTCCGGCATCACCGCCTTGGCGTCCTTGAGTCGCCCGTCGGCGCCGTACATCATGCCGCCCGAGCGGATCATCGCGGGCATCGAGGCGTCCACGATGACGTCGCTGGGCGAATGGAAGTTCGAGATTCCGCGGGCGGAGTCGACCATGGCCAATTCGGGACGGTGCTCATGGCAGTCGTGCAGGTCCTGAATGATCTCCTCGCGCTGCGTGCTGGGCAGCGTCTCGATCTTGTCGTAGAGGTCGACGAGACCGTTGTTGACGTTGACGCCCAGTTCGTCGAACAGCGTCTGATGCTTGGCGAAGGCGTCCTTGTAGAAGGTCTTCACCGCGTGGCCGAAGACGATGGGGTGCGAGACCTTCATCATCGTCGCCTTGACGTGGAGGGAGAACATCACTCCCGTCTTGCGCGCATCCTCCATCTGCTCCTCGTAGAAGTCGAGCAAGGCCTTCTTGCTCATGAACATGCTGTCCATGATGTCGCCCTCGCCCAGGGTCAGCCCCTCCTTGAGGACGATCGTCTCGCCGCCGTCGGTCACCAACTCCATCCGGACCGTGCGCTGCCGGTCCAGTGTCATCGACTTCTCGCCGTGGTAGAAGTCGCCGTGCCGCATGTGCGCGACGTGGCTGCGCGAGGCCATCGACCACTCACCCATGCTGTGCGGGTGCTTGCGGACGTACTCCTTCACCGCCCGGGGTGCGCGGCGGTCGGAGTTGCCCTCACGCAGGACCGGGTTGACCGCACTGCCGAGGATCCTGCCGTAGCGCTGCCGGATATCGCGTTCCTCGTCGGTCTTGGGGGCTTCCGGAAAGTCCGGAATCTGGTAGCCCTTGCCCTGCAGTTCCTTGATGGCGGCCAGGAGCTGCGGCACAGACGCGCTGATGTTCGGCAGCTTGATGATGTTGGTCTCGGGCAGTTGTGTCAGCCGACCCAGCTCGGCCAAGTTGTCCGGGACGCGCTGCTCTTCGGTGAGGCGGTCGGGGAACTCGGCCAGGATCCGCGCCGGTACCGAGATGTCGCTGGACTCGACCTCGATGCCCGCGGCACCGGCGAAGGTGCGCACGATCGGCAGGAAGGCGTAGGTCGCGAGTAACGGCGCCTCGTCGGTCAGCGTATAGATGATGGTTGGATGCTTATCGGCGCTCATGGTTGTTCTCCCGCGTCAGTTCGTTCCGAGGTCGATAGGCTCCTCGTGAGGCTATCGGTCTCGCGTCGAGTCCAGGTTAGGTGCGACATCATCAGAGCATATTCAAGCGCCCTGTTTTGATTCACTTCGACCACTTTGGTTCACCATGCGAACACTCCGCGGTCAAGTGCTCATCGGTCGCGTTCACCGGGACCAGGCTGCGCGCCTCGACGTCCAGTTTCCGTTCACCATCGGCCTCGCCGAAGCTTCGCCACCATGCACTCCACCGAGGCCCGGCGGCGCTACCGCGGACGACCGGATCCGGCGATCCGTGCGTCGCAGGCGTCACCAGTCCGCGATCACCGGAACCACGCGCTCGCCCAAGATCTCGAGGGGCGTGATCGACGCGACCTGCGGCACCCATCCGTGAACGTGGGTGACTCCCAGCTTCGACAAGTCCTCGAGTTGACTCAGAAGGCTGTCCACGTTCTGTCCGCCCGCACCCGGGTCGAGTGGGAACATCACGGTCTTCTCGATGGCGTCGTAGTCGGTTCCGAGAGCGTCGCAGTGGCTCTTCAGCACCTCCAATTTGTGCTCGACCTCGGGTCCACCGAACAGGTTGCAGGCCTGCGCGTACTGCGCGACCAGCCGAAGCGTCTTCTTCTCGCCCCCGCCGCCGATCAGAATTGGCGGGTGTGGGCGCCGGAGCGACTGCGGCACATTCATCGTTCGGCCGAGCTGGTAGTGCGTTCCCTCGAACGGTCCGTCGTTCTCGCTCCACATCTGCAGGCAGATCTGCAGTGTTTCCTCCAACCGTTCGAAGCGTTCGGCCGTGGGCGGGAAGTGGAGCCCGAGTCCCACACTCTCGTCCTCGTTCCAGGCGGCGCCGATTCCCAGGTACGCACGACCCTCGGACAGGACGTCGAGCGTGGTCACGGCCTTGGCAAGAAGGCCTGGCTCGCGGTAGACAGTCGCGGTGACCCAGGCCAGCAAGTCCACCTTCTTCGTGACGGCAGCGAGGTAACCGAGAGTGGTGTAGGCCTCGAGCATCTCGGTGTCGATCGGTCCCACCGGTTCGATCTGCCAGAGATGATCCATGACGCTGATCTTGGAGAAACCCACGTCCTCGGCGGTGACGGCAATGCGAGACAAGTCGTGTGCGAGGCCCGACGGGCCGTCCGGAAAGGTGAAGTCGGCGATGTGCAGTCCAAGTTCCATAGCTCCACGTTAGGCTTGTCGCCGACGACTACCCAGGGATCGTCAGTACCACCTTGGCCTCCCCGACAGCCTGGTAGATGGTCTCGGTGTCGAGTCCGAGGAGGGTTGCGATTTCTGTGGCTGCGGACGGTCCGAGGTATGCGACGTGGTCGATCTTGTACTCGCGCAGCGATTTGCACGGATGAGCGCGATCTGGAGCTCCTTACCAGTGGCAGCCCGTGAATCAGATCCCGGCCGGCGCGTCCTGCGTGCCGCGCGACGGCGAGAATCCGGAGGATCGGCCACCCGGGGGGGTGACGAAGGTGTCGTGAAAGTCGAGGCGCGGAACAGCGACGCCGTTGGTCCGTGGCCGCGCCAGGCATCATCCGGCCCGTCATCAGCACGCGCAGCGACGTCACCGCACCCAGCAGGTACCGGAACCGGGCCTTCGTCATTCCGAAGTTCCCAAGGATCTCCTGCTCTGCAGCATCCCCGAATGGCGTCCACCTGCAAAGGAATTCGATGAGGCGTTCCGCCTCGGGGTCAGCATGCTTGCGCTTGCGGTCGACTTCGATCCAGGCGACGACGTCCGAGAACGCCCGGATCGGGTGCTCGCGGACAAGGGATACCCGTCGAAGGCGAATCGGGCGTGGCTGCGGGATCGCCGCGACGCTCCCCGAGCGTGACGACCAGATCGCTCACCGCCGCAGGAATCCACGGCCGATCGACTTCGGCCACGAGCAAAAGGAGCGCTACACGGCTTCGGGCGAATGATGGACCTGGCCCCGGGAAGTCGTCGTGAACGGATCCAGCGCCCCGAGCGAGCGAACCGGTCGCGGCGCCGTGGCGTCTGTGCCGGTCTCGCCACCTGTGGATGGCGTCGAGGCAAGAAGGGGATCTGGCCGAGGCCGAAGGCGATTGCCCAAGAGGTCGAATCCCGTCAGCTGGCGGGGTCGTAATGGAACGCGCGCACCTCCTGCGCGCACCGGCAGGCAACCGCGAGCTTCGCAGCCCATTCCAGTGCCGCCTCGCGGGAGGGCAACTCCAATATCGCGTAGCCGCCTTCGAGCTGCTTCGTCTGCGGGTACGTGCCCTCCGTCACCGTGCCATCCCCATCGACCAGGACAGGCGGAACGCTCTCGTCGATTCCACCGCCGAATACCCAGACGCCGGCGTCCTTCGCCTCCTCCACCACCGCGTGCGACGCATCCGACGCTGCCTGCAGATCCTCGTCGGGAAAGTCCATGGCACCACTCGGGAACGAGATCAGGTACTTCGTCATCGCGTCACTCCTTCTTCGCACGTCAGGGATCGGACCCATCCTCGCCGACACGGGCGGGGCGCGCACAAGAATGCTCGCCCACCCCCAACGGGCGGAACAAGCCGTCTCCACGACCACGCTCACCGCGCCCGAGCGCCGGTTGCTTTCTGCGTGTCCAAGGTGTCAGCGTGTCAGCAGACGTTCCCGTCGGCCGGCCAATACACCCCGTACACCGCCGAAGCCTGTGATTCAATCTCGTCATGCGCAAGTCACTGCTGGTAGTCGCGTTGATCGAGTCCGGGACAGTTGTCGGGGCCATACCCGCGGGGGCGGCACCGACGCAGCCGTCCTGGTCGGGTGAGTACTCGGTGAAGCGCTTCGCCGCGACGAAGGACGGTACGAGTTTGGCCGCGCGGCAGTGGGAGCCCGACTTCGCCGATACGTACAGATTCGAGACGAGTTGCACGGACGACGCCTGCGTAGCAACCGTGACCGATGGGCCAACGCCAGCCAACCCGACACTGCCGCTACCGCCGCAGTACACCTGGGACGGGACCAGCTGGGTCCACACCTACGACTGGGAGTGGGACTGCTACCAAGGCGAGGGTGTACCGAAGGTGTGGGCACCGGCGCACTCGGTTGCGTACTACACACCGCAATCCGACGGGACGCTGACCGGTTCCTGGCGTACCGACATCGACAGCGGCCCGTGCGAGGGCTCGGTGATCATGGATGTCGCGGCCTACCCCGTCGAGCCGCCTCCCGGACCGTTCGGCAGCAGTTCATAGGCCCAGATGGCCTCCGCGGCAATCGCGCCGCCTATCTCACCCTTTCAGGTCGAACCATGTGGTCGGCCTGCAGCGGCGTCAGGAGCCGTTGATCACCAAGTCCAGAAGCCAGACCAGCCACGGTATGCCACCCTCAATTGGCAACTCCCACATCGTCCCTCCCTCCGCTTCGGTGCGGTATGACCGTCATTGTGCCCTACCGTCGCCGGCCCTGCCAGGATCACGTCCCTCGTGGGTCATGAGCCGATGCCACTGACAACACAACGGCAGCAGCACCCTGCTCACCCGCACGGGATCGGGGTGGCGATCGCCCGCGTCGCCCCGCGCTGTCGATCTCCACCGACCTCGATCACGACGCCCCGAACTGCACCCGTTCCGCGCCGTGCTCGTCGAGCAGCCGCAAGAGCCACCCCCACCCTCGAGCTCGATATGCACGCGCTAGGAAAACGCATTCACGCGCGCACCCTCAGGGCACTCACGCATGTAGCAAGTATGGAGCGCAGACTGATCAGGAATCGAGAAGCGCCTACCCATGGGACGCATTACCGTCACTCGCATGAACATCGAATCCCTCACCCTCGAAACCCCCGACCCCACCACCGTGAAAGCCTTCCACGCCGCACTCGGCGTAGATGAACACATCAGTGCCCGCGACACTGACGCACCGACCACCGGCTTCCGCGGTTACACCCTCTCGCTCGTCGTGTCCCAGCCGAACATCGTCGACGCCTACGTCGGAGCTGCACTCGAAAATGGCGGCACCGCAATCAAACCGGTCAAGAAGAGCTTGTGGGGGTACGGCGGCGTCGTGCAGGGCCCCGACGGAACGCTCTGGAAAGTCGCGACATCGTCGAAGAAGAACACCGGGCCGGCCACCCGGCACATCGAGGACCTCGTCCTGCTGCTCGGCGTCGAAGACGTCAAGATCAGCAAGCAGTTCTACCTCGACCACGGGCTGGAAGTCACACGAAGCTTCGGTCGCAAATACGTCGAGTTCGCCACCGGCCCGAACGTCAAGCTCGCGCTCTACGGGCGCCGTGCCCTCGCGAAGGACGCCGGCGTCTCCCCTGACGGCACCGGCGCCCACCGGATCGTCATCAGCAGCGACGCCGAACCCTTCACCGACCCCGACGGCTTCACATGGCAGACAGTGTGAATCGGAGACCTCTCACCGCCACCGCGGCAGGGTAACGACACTGACCACCCCACTCATCCAGTTGGGCCGACACGGGAAAAACATGTGTGGCGTGGATCACATCGCTGCAACGCGACCGGCTGGCCGATCTACCATTTCCTCGTGCCAGTACACACCACGTACAGGTCGCCGATGCAATCTCCAACGCCCGGGAAGACATTGGCCAGAGCGCGGCCGCGTCCTGTTGCACGTCCCGGCGAGGCCCGGCCGGAGCGGAGAACACTCCGACCGGGCCGCTTCGGCTCACCGGGGGCTTCGCCGCACCCCCGGACGATCTCAGGACGCGTATGTCACGGCAGCCGAGAGGTTTCAGATTCCGGAGACACGCGAGACTGGACAGCGAACCAGTCGTGCGGTCCCGGTCCGTGCCGTCCTCACCCGATACACACCAGGATGCCCACGACCACTACTGCGACCAGCGAGGCGCCGCCGCAGATCAGCCACGCCCGCGTTGCGAGCTGCCGCCACTGATCGCACCGACCCGCCACTTCCGCGACCGCGACCGATCGCCCCAGGTCCGTATCGGGCGCCTGCGACTCCGAGAGGCGGCGGGCCTTCGCATCCGCCCATGCCGCCACACCGAACGAGACGGGAACCACCAGCACCGCAACCACGAGTAGGCCAACCATCGCACCCATACCCGTCCCAAACATTCCAGTTCCTTCCACACCACACGACGCCCGTCACAGGTGCCGTTCATCGATCACCCGGACCCACGGGCTCAACACCCCCGTCAGCTATATCGTCGAAATGCTGCCTGGTGTTGCACTCCGAACTACCGGCACCGGCGAAGGACCACAAGTCACGCGCGCCTACACGCCCGGTACGGGGAAGTTCCACATCGCCAGGAAAATTACGCCCATGACCAGTCCGGCGCACACAACGGTGCCAACGACACTGACACGCAACGCATCCAGTAAATCGGACCCCAGTTTTTTGCTGATCCGTGCCATTACACTCTTCCTTCACGTGCCGAGATTCCGGCCGCCACGACGGTGACGGTGCACCACACACAATCGTCCGACTTCGATACCTGCACAACGGCCGAATCACCTACACCCATACCCGCTTTTGGGCCCCAGACAGGGGTTTGACCACATCTCATTCCCGATTACCACGCTTCGCGAGAAAATCATGTTGTGTTCTACATCACACCGCGAGCGGGGATCTACTCGCCCGATGGTCGTCATCGACACTGGTCTGCGAGCAGCTCGTCGCCTGGCTCGATTCCGCGGAGCAGCTCCGAGCGACTGCCGAACATGCTGTGGCACAGCAGCATCGGCTGGTCATACGCAGAATTTTCACTTGATCAATCGAGAAACTCAGCCGATACCGCATACACGCGCCGCACACTCACGCCGATCGGAATTCGGCAGCGCCAGCCACGTCACGCATGCGCCTCAGACGGCCCCGAAATTACACTTACTGGTCGGTAATCCCGAGGCGAGGAAATTTGTGCAATGGCGTGGATCACACTCCCTGGACTTCCATGCCCCGGCTCACGAAGATCACTAATGCGCCGCTCGTTACTACGCGCGGTTTGTCCGTGTAGCGCCCCTGCCAGCTGACACCGATCGTTGGCGGGGGCTGCGCTTGGCTGCGCCACAAGATATCCGGTCCGAGCTCACAGCACTGAAGTAGACGTGACACATCACATCACGTCGACATGGCGTTCGTCCTGCATTTTCGGTAGTGGCGCACGATGCCTTCTGTGCTTCGCGCGCTGCGTCAGGCGGCCCAATTCTCTTTAAAGCATCGGCTGGCGGGTCAGTGTGCCGCCATCGACAGTGATGGTTTGCCCCGTGATGTAACTGGCATCCTCGGAGATAAGGAAGGCCACCACTGATGCGATCTCCTCCGGCATGCCGAGTCGTCGCATCGGTACGTATCGTGCGATGACCTCATCGGATAGGTCGGCGACCAACGGATCAACCATCGGTGTTCGTATGCATCCGGGCGCAACGCAGTTGACCCTGATGTTTTCATCGGCCCACTCAATGGCGCTGGTCTGCGTCAGAGATATCAGCCCGGCTTTCGAGGCGTTGTAGGGTGCGAAGTCGGCTTCGGCCGCCAGCGCGTTGACCGAGGCGATGTTGACGATCGAACCGCCGCCGGTGGACCGCATCGAACGCGCAGCCGCAGCAGAGGTGAGTGCCGCACCGCGCAAGTTGTTGTGCAAAGTGGTGTCCCATCGCTCGGCCGTCATGTCAACCATGGCGATCGGCTCGTAGATTCCGGCATTATTGACGAGATAATCGACCCCGCCGAACAGATCGAGGCACCGACCGACAATGCTGTTGCCTACGTCCGGATCCGCCAGATCGGCAGCCATTCCGGCAACGTGACCGTTGTGCTGGTTCAGCTTCGCAGCCACCGCATTGACCTGGTCTGTATGGCGTGAGCAGATCAGCACCCGGTAGCCCCGCCGTGCAAATAACTCTGCGCAAGCGTAACCGATCCCCTTGGTACCTCCGGTGATGACAGCGCGGCGGTCCACACTGGTTTCCGAGTTGTTCACAGTTCCTGTCCATTCCTCGCTTGGATGAATTTGGCAACCGCCGGCGCGGGCCGCATCGTTCTTCCGTACACGCGGCCAGCCGCGAAATGCGCTGCGCCGGATCAGGTGTCGCGGTCGGTGAATGCCTGTACCGGCCGCACGATCGATGCCTGTTCCTGTCGAGCGTTGGAACGGTCGGCAGCGTTGTCGACTATCCCGTCGTAGACGGTCGTAGCACCCGTTGTCGCGCGCATCTCGTGTTCGAGGGCGAGAGCGTCGGCACCCTGGGGCATCGCCGGAGCGGGAAGCCTCCACACCAGTGGAACCTTGTCCTGGACGACGCGTCGATAGGCATAGAGCGCAACGGACACCAGCAGGATGCACACGGCGATCACAGACTCTCGGGTGCCGCCGTAGCCCAGTAGGGAGGGATTGAGAACACCGACCACGGTGATGAAGATGTTGAACGCGACCAGAACTGCCACGACGGGTATCCATGTGCGGTGTCGTCTGATCGGCCGCGGCCAATGGGGACGGTCCTTGCGCAGCAACAGGAATGCCGACAGTCCCAGGATGATCGACAG
>NZ_LTCZ01000134.1:0-1015 GCF_001583455.1 Rhodococcus sp. LB1
GGCAGTCGCCGCCGCTGCTCACGCAGAAGGCGTGGCCAGATAACCACCCTCAGCAAGATGAACGCGACAAGTCGGTCACCACATGTCCGGAGGTGCGTCTAATGGCAGGAGAGACATTCACCTATCCCTGTGCCATAACGAATAGCAGCGCTGAGGATCCGGAAGCCATCGAACTCGCGGTCCGTTGGGTGCGCCGCTGGAAGAAGCCTGACCAGAAGATCCTGCTGTGGACGCGCAGGAAGGCAGATATCAGAGAGAACGGACACGTCGCGCGCATCTCGCGTCAACCTGACGTTGTTGTCGGAACCGCGCTGGCCCGTTACGCGACCGCCTGGAACGGCGGTCCTGTTCTCGGGCTCTGGCTGGAAGCCGAGGACCTAGCGTGTATACCGGTCGGGCCAATAGCCGCGCTGTGCATCGTCCCCCGCGCGCCCCAGAGTATTTCACGTTGGAGTCTGACTGCCAACGCGGAATTCCTCGGCGACTCGCCGCGAAGGCAGGGCACCTGTTTAAGCACCTCCAGAGCTCCTTCCATTGAGACCGCGAGCGATCCACCGGCGATGCCCTCGCACGAGTGGTTTGAGGCCACGGTGGCACCTTCAAGCAGACGGACGCCTCCGCACAACTATGCCGGCGGTGACTAAGCACGACGCTGATCATCACCGTTGTCACCGAACGCGGCAGAAGCCACCACATCCTGTCCGCCCTCCGCAACATCCATAAGGGACCAAGGAACTCTCGTCGTGTCGCGAGCCTCGTCGCCCGAGGACCACGACAATGCTCACGCACACGTTCATCAGCGGTGGAGCCGGACCACCGGAATTTTTCAAGGTGTTCGAGTCCAACGGGAGTTACGCCGCGGTCTGATTCGCGTCCGGTTCGGCCGGCTCCATCTCGGCCGGTTTGTTGATCCACGCGTCGATGGGCAAATCCAGAATCTTCGGGATGCCTACGGTCCCGAACCGTTCGGGGTGCGCCAGCCGGGCCTGGGCCAACACGGCCGCGCGTTCGGTAG
>NZ_LTCZ01000134.1:1049-5181 GCF_001583455.1 Rhodococcus sp. LB1
CATGGTGGATCGAGGCGAAGTTCTCCGGCCACATCGGTCCGTACTTGAGGGTCTTGAACAGCGATTCGGAGTTATCTCGACGTCTTATCTGGGGTAATGATCGTGAATTTGTGTGTCTACGCCGGTAGATCGTTTGCGTACGCGTCTGCAAAAGGAGCGTCAGGGCGTCTCGGTGTTGTGGAGGGCGCGTTGGGCGCCGAGGCGGCGACGTAGTTCGAGGTTCTCGCCGTGGGCGGCCTCGAGCGCCTGTTGGAGCGCGCCTATCTCGTCACGGTGACGCCGTTTGAGTTCGGTGAGCTGGGCGGTGAGGGTGCGGACGACGCTGCTCGAAGTTCCGTCTCGGGTCGAGGCCGCTGCTGCCGGTGGTGGTGTGTTCTGCTGTTGAGCCCGAAGTTGTTGGACGCGTTGCCGGATCGGGGTGCAGCGGTAGAGGAAGTCCAGGGAGACACCCGCGGTCCGGGCCAGGCCGCGGAAGGTGATCGGCTCGTTGCGGCGGATGATCTCATGCAGTCCTTGCTCGGCTCGGGCCTGAGCGGCGGCGCTCTTGCGGGCGGCGGCCTGGCGGAGGTTGTCCGGGTTGCCACGCATCAGTGGTTGTCCTCTTTTCCGGTGATGGCCTCGGTGCGAGCCTCGACGCCGGCGCCGCGTATCGCCCCGGCGGTGCCGTCGGCGAGCCGGGTGTGCCCGAGGGTGAGGATGATTCGGCCGAGGGCGTCGCGTTCCTGGTGGCGTCCGGCGAGCCAGATGTTGTCCTCGCCCATCGGGTGTCCGGTGCGGGCCTCGAATGTCGCGCGGCGTTCGGTAATGAGTTGTGTGGTTCGGGCGAGCTGGGTTTGCAGCTCGGGCAGGAAGGTGGCGTCGGTGGCGAACTTGTCGCAGGTCAGGCAGGCGTTGCCCTTGCCGCAGACCTGACGGGGCGGCAGCAGGCAGTACCCGTTGGGCAGGATCCGGTCGGTGCGTCTGTCCAGCTCGAGCATGTCGTAGAGGTCGCGGGAATCGACCTCGAGCTCGCGCCCGTCGGCGGTGATCTTGCGGAAGCGCAGAAACTCGGCCTCGGCGGTGGACTGCAACGTCTGCGCATACGTCATGCTCATCGTCGGCGTGAGGTGCCCGAGGTAGCGCTGCAGCACGTGCAACGGGACGCCGGTGTTCAGCAACCGGGTGGCGACGGTGTGGCGGAATCGGTGGGTGCGGTTGAAATCGACCAGGGCTCCGGTGCTGTCACGCACGTCCAGCCGGACGGCCAGATCGGTCAGCAGATTCCGCAGAGTGTTGCCGGAGTACGGCCGGTCGCCGTTGCGGTTCATCAGCGCGGCCAGGAACAGGTATTCGGGGTCCTGCCGGGTGCGCCGTGTTCGGCGAGGAACCGCTGCGCCCACTGTTGCTGCTCGCGGATGATCGCGACGACCTCGGCGTGCACCGGGATGGTGTCCGGAGCACCGTCGATCTTCGTCTGCTGGTAGCGGAGCTTGGCGACCAGCCCCTGCTCGTCGCCGTCTGCGGCGGGGTCGCCCGGTGAGGACGGGGTCGTCGGCGACAACGGCAGCAGTGGGTCGCGGTCGAGCAGGCAGATCTCGCTGACGCGCCGGCCCAACAACGCCACCAGCATGGTGATCCGCATGGCCTGTTCGTCACCGAACCCGCCGTCGCCGACCGCGGCGCCGAGCAGGTCCAGCCCGCCCATGATCCGTGTCATGGCGTCGTCGTCGATGACCTGACCGTCGAGTCGGGGCCGCGGCTTGCCGGGCAGCTCACCACGCCGGTAGAAGCTGGCGTGCTCGGGTCCGAGTCGCAGCCAGCCCGGTTCGGCCAGCGCCGCGGCGGCCGCGTCCTTGTTGTCGGTCATGAACAGGTAGAACTGCTCCACATCGCTGGCCCGGTGCTGCACCGACTCCGGCGACAACCGCTGGCCGGTGCGGCGTCCCCGGGTGACCGGCCTGGCGCGGAGATGACCGAGGAACTCCAGCATGAGGGCGCGCGTCCCGGCCGCGTGATCGACCAGCCACGGCCCCTCCACCCCGCGACCGCCCAGGAAACCGTCGAACTCGACCACCGCCACGATCCGGCGGTGCACCGTCGACCAGCTCAACGATCCCGTCTCCAGCCCGACCTTGCAGTGCCACTGCAGCCCGCACCGCAGCCACCGGGTGCCGATCCGGTCGAACCGCACCGAGTACCGGCCCATCGGCTCGTGCTCGCGCAGCGGGATCCTGTTGTCCTCGACCGGGTTCCATCGATCCCGCTGCCACCACGGGCCGGTGTCGGAGGCGGTGACGAGCAGACGCATCATCCGCGTCAGCAGGCAGCGGATGTTCTTCATCGTGGTGACCGCCGGCAGCCGCCCGCGGCGCCGGTGCACCGCACGCTGGATCTGTTGGCACCAGTCCCGCACGGGCAATCCGAGCAGGGAGGCGGGCGCCTGCCCGGCACGATCGGCGATCACCTCAACGAGCCGGCGCACCAGCATGCTCAACCCCGGTGTCGGGATCTTCCCACCCAGCTCGATGATCCGGAACACACACCACGCCACCTCCCGGCGCATCGGCTCCGGCAGTTGCGACAGGTCCACCCCGGCCCGCCAGGTCCCGTCGTGGCAGAACGCTCCCGCGTATTCCGGTGGGACACTCGACTCAGCGAAGCACGCCAGCCGCATCGGTTCCGGCACCGCCGCCCACAAGTCCTCCAGCGCCTGCGGGTCGCAGCGGACGCGGGCCGCTTCCACCCAGTCGATCGTGGCCTCGTCGCGCCCGCCGGTCACGAGCCGGACCCGATCCGGTCGTCGCGGTGCGCGCCGACTCGCCAGCCGCCGGTGAACGCCTTCCAGTCGGCGGCCGCCCGCATCTCGGCGTCCTCGGTCACGTGCGCGTACGTGTTGAGCGTGGTCTGCACGTCGAGATGTCCCAATCGTCGACTCACCACGTGCACCGGTACCCCCGACAACAACAGCGCCGTGGCGTGCGAATGCCGCATCCAGTGCGGGGTCCAGGCCTGCGGCACCTGCCCGGACAGCTCGCGGCGCAGCCGGTCCACCAGGTCGTAGACGGACTCCGGTCGCCACGGCGCGAACCGCGGCTCCCGGTCGAGGTTGACGAACACGCAGGTGCCGTCGAAGTCGTCGGTGGCCAGATCGGCGCCGGCCTCGCACAACCGCCAGACGTACTCGCCGTAGAGGCGGTCCAGCTCGTCGGAGACATACACCCGCCGGTAGCCGCTCTTGGCCCGCACCCCGTGTGGGCGGTCTCGGGCGACGATCTCGACGTACGGGGTGTCGCCGCACCCGGTGTGCCAATCGCGATGCTGCAAACCGAGCGCCTCACCCAGCCGAACGCCCGTCTCCGCCAACAACATCCACAGCAGCCTGTTGCGCACCGACCCACGCCACTCCCGCGTGTCGGGATCCCAACTCGCGCATGCCTCACAGATCCGCTCGATCTGCTCGGGCGTCAAGATCGGTGGCGCCGCCCGGCCCGGGCGGCGCACCCGGATCACCGCCTGGCGACGACCCTTGCGCCGCGCGACGTGCTCGAGCAGCGGCTTGTACCGGCCGCCGCCGCGATGGGTGATCCGATGCAGATCCCGGCCGACGTCCACGCCGTTGAGCACGTGATAGTCGTAGCAGGACAGCACCGCACCCAGCCGCGCGGAGATCGTCGACTCGGCGAATCGGGCACCACGGCGCTCGATCGACACCACCCCCGGCTCGTCCCCGGTACGCAACCACGTCAGGAACGCACCGAAGTTCTCCAACGTCACCGCATCCCAGACCAGCCCGAACAGCTCCAGGAACTGCCACCACAACGCCAACGCCCGCGCATAGGACTTCACAGTATTCGGCGACACCTGCTGGGCCCAAAGATATTCCAGGTACTCCTCCACCGGTACCACCGGGCGATGATCCGAGCCGAGCGCCGTCCAGGTGTGGCCCCCGCCCTCGGGCAGGACCAGCCGCTGCACCCGACAACACGTCCCGACCGTTCCTGTGATCGTCGTCACATCCGTAGCGTAACCACCCCGGATAGAACGTCCGCGACAGACACGCCGACCGTCGTAAAGAACTCTCACCATTCGTTGCGGACGGTGGTCACGCAACCCCAGATAGGAATTCGAGATAACTCGGATTATGCCGGGTCTG
>NZ_LTCZ01000134.1:5223-6046 GCF_001583455.1 Rhodococcus sp. LB1
GCAAGCAGTGAGTCGGAAGGTCTGTAGCGGTTCGGAGTCACTTCTGGAGGTGTGGACCTGTCCAGGGCGCGTTGCTTGACCGCGAGGTCGGCGTGTAATGGCGGAGTCGGTTATCAGAACTGTCTGAATGCCCCCGAGACTGCTGTGGCTTTGCTGCGGTGGATGAGGATCGCCCGTTGCTGATGCGGTCTGGGGTGTGTGAGTTGTGGGGTCGTGTGGTCATCGCCGGGTCGGGTTGCTCGGCGACCACGTCGATGAAGTGGTGGTGGTGTCGCCGTGTGGGTCCGCGTTTGGTGGAGCTGATCAAGTCGATTCGTTGCGGCGGCCGACGTTGGCGGCGTAGTTGGTCCAGTCGCCGCTGGAAGCGCGTTGCCACTGGACGGCGACGTCGATGTGGATGCCGAGCGTGCGGGCGAGGACCGCGGCCGGCAGTTCGGTGGCCAGTTGGAACAAGGCGGTGGAGCGGGCTTCGGCGAGGCGGATCCCGAGCCCACGCAGGCGCTCTCCGAGTCCGTCGCCGCTGATCGGCCGGCCGGGCTGGCCGCCGGGGAAGAGCCAGGGTGAGGTGCCCTGCTCGCCGAGGACGGCGTGTCCTCGCCTGGTCGCGATGAGGGTGCGTGTGAGCGATGCCAGCGGTTCGGGCAGCGTGATGGGCGTTTGACCGAGGCGGAGCCGGACCTGGTGGTCGGTGGCGTCGACGTCATCGACGGTCAGCCTGCTGATCGCCGACGGCCACTGTGCGTAGAGCAGGAGCAGCAGGCCGGCGACCCTGTCCTCGGGTCTGAGAGCGCATCTGAAAACTCGGGTGATCGGCGTGTGACTG
>NZ_LTCZ01000135.1:0-63190 GCF_001583455.1 Rhodococcus sp. LB1
GACCGCGGTCGATTCACGATTGCGCACGTCGCTGTCGGAGGGGAGCTTCGGGGTCACTGAGTGGTGTGGCCCCGAAGCTCCTCGTTCACCAGATCGAGCTGATGTCGGTCAGGACCACGGCGGCCTGGCCGGCTCTGTTAGGTGTTCGGGACAGGCGCGGTGCGGCACCGGGCTGCAGAACGCCGTCGCGAGGACCGATCGCCTGCCGGTGGGCCACCTGAGGCTGACCGGACACTTCGTCGAATGACAGCACCGGGGTCACGCAGGCGTCGATCGAGTCGAAGACTGTCTCCCACTCGGCGCGGCTCCGGGTCGCGAACGCTGTTGCGAACAGCTCACGCAGCTCCGGCCATCGGGACCGATCGTCGCGATCGGGTGCTTCCTCGATGGCGAGACCGTCGAGGAGCGCCTGATAGAACTGCGGCTCGATCGCTCCCACAGCCATGTAGCCGCCGTCGGCTGTCCGGTAGCAGTCGTAATACGGTGCACCCCCGTCGAGCACGTTGGCACCTCGCTCATCGGTCCAGTCGCCGGCGGCTCGCATCGCCCAGACCGAGTGGGCCAGGGTCAGGGTTCCGTCGAGCATCGCCGCGTCGACCACCTGGCCTCGTCCGGACCGTGCCCGCTCGACGAGCGCGGCCAGCAGCCCCGCGATCAGGAACATCGAGCCGCCACCGAAATCGCCGATGAGATTCAGTGGCGGTAACGGAGGACCTTCAGCCGGTCCGATCGCGTTCAGTACGCCCGTGGCAGCGATGAAGTTGATGTCATGGCCGGGTTTTGCGGCCCACGGGCCGTCCTGACCCCACCCGGTCATTCGCCCGTAGATCAAGCCGGGATTGACGTTTGCGAAGGTGTCCGGGCCCAGGCCGAGCCGCTCTGCGACTCCCGGCCTGAATCCTTCGATCAGGATGTCGGCCCTCAGCGCGAGCGCCCGGACGTCGTCGAGGTCGTCCGGGTCCTTCAGGTTCGCGGTGATGATTCGACGTCCGCGCAGCGTGGGGTCCGGGGCCGGGGTACTGGAGGGGTCGGGGCGTTGAACCCGGACGACGTCGGCGCCGAGGTCGGCGAGCATGAGTGCTGCATGTGGGGCGGGCCCCACGCCGGCGAGTTCGAGGACTCGGATTCCGGCGAGGGGCCCATGGTGCGTGTCGGTCACTTGATCAGGCATCCCGCGTCGACGGGCAGGGTGGCGCCGGTGATGTACCGTGCCTCGTCCGAGACCAGGAACAACAGCGCATTGCTGACATCCCGCGGCTCCACCCACGGAATCGGCAGGGCGTTCGTCGACGCCGACGCGGGCTCGAAGTCCTCCCGGGTTGGAGCCTTGAGGTCCGGGCGGAAGATTCGGTACGTGCCCTCGTTCTGGATCATCGGGGTATCCACCTGAGTGGGGTGGATGGAGTTCACTCGGATGCCGTGCGGAGCGAGTTCGTTCGCGAGGCTGCGCATCAGCCCGACGACACCGTGCTTGGCGGAGACGTAGTGGGCAATGCGGGCGTAACCCTTCAGCCCCGCAGCCGAGCTGGTGAGGACGATCGCGCCGCCCCGGCCGCCTTCGATCAGATGCGGGATGCCTGCCTTGGCCGTATGCCAGACACCGGTGAGGTTGATGTCGAGCATCTGCTGCCACGTCGTTTCGGGAATCTCGTGCGCCAGGTGTGGGTTGCTCGCGATGCCCGCGTTGGCGGAGACGATGTCGAGTCGACCGAGTTCGGCGACAGCCCCGTTCACCCCGTTCGTCAGGGCCTCGGCGTCGCGGACGTCGACCTCGAACGTGATGACGCGGCGACCGAGTTTTTCGACGAAACGGGCGGTCTCGGCGAGTTCGTCGGCCGTGCCGGCTTCGTACCCGATGTCGACGATCTCCCGCGGAACATCGACCGCGATGATGTCCGCTCCTTCCTCGGCGAGGCGAATCGCGTGCTCTCGCCCCTGGCCTCGTGCCGCTCCCGTGATCAGGGCGACCTTGCCTTCAATTCGACCCACAACTACTCCTCTACTTGTACAGATGTTGTGTCGTACGACACATTCTCTGTGCGGAGGTGGGGCCGGGGTTGTCGCGTTTCGCGACAGTGCCCAGCGGGTGTATTCGATTGCGACATCCTCGGGCCGCGAACAGGGGTGTACTTCTACACCACAGGCTGATTTCGGCGACTTTCGTGCCGGTCGGCTTCCGGACCTTTACTTCTGACGAAGGATGCACGTGAACCTTTCCAACGTCCTCGTCCGCGTCGCAGCGCGCCGACCCGACGCGGTCGCAGTCCGATTCGGTGGTGATGAGCTGACGTTCGAGCAGTTCGTCGCCGTCTCCCGGCAGTTCTCGGCGTTTCTCGACTCCGTCGGTGTGGTGCCTGGCGATCGTGTCGGGGTCTACGCCTCCAACCGGCTCGAGTCCTTCTGCTTTCTCCTCGGGATCTGGATGGCGGGCGCGATTGCGGTGCCGTACAACCTGTCCGTCCCGCGGGGACCCCTGCGGCACGCTGTCGAAGACTCCGATCCCACGCTGATCGTGGTTGCCGACAGCGAGGTCGAGCTGATCCAGGACGTGTGCGACGGGTTGGGCGGCGCGGAGCGGATCCTGGCGGTAGGGCCGAACGCCGCCACCGCCGGCGCGACCTGGACGTGGCACGACGTGACGACGCTACCCGAGCGGGACGAGATTGTGCCTCGGCTCGACGGGGACGAAGCACTCCTGATGTACACCAGCGGTTCGACCGGAATCCCGAAGGGTGTTCGGCAAACTCATCGGACTACAGGGGCCGCTGTCGACGCCACGATTGACATCTTCGACTTGAACGCCGATGACAGCGCACTCGTGTGCACTCCCCTGTTCCATGTCGGCGGTCTGCAGCTGATTTCCCTTCCTGTCCTCGTCGCTGGCGGGTCGGTCACGCTGATGTCGAAATGGGATCCGATCGGGTGGGTCGATTTGGCGCGGAGTTGGTCACCAAGCTATGTGGCGCTGGTCCCGACCATGGCAATCGATGTTGCCAACCGTATGAGTGGCGCGGAACCGGTGCAGCTACCTAGTGTGCGAATCTGCGCGGTCGGTGGATCAGGGCTTCCGGAGGGCCCGCTGCGACGGTTCCGGGAGGCAACCGGGATCGGCTCGGTGATCAACATCTACGGCCAAACCGAGCAGAACGGGTTGGCGGCGTGCGAACGAATCGGGGAGAACCCGCTGCCGGTCTGTTTGGGCCGGCCACTCGAACAGGTGGTGCAGTGGCAGTTGGTCGACCCGACCACCCAGCAGCGCGTCGCCGAGAGCAGCGCCGAGATCGGGGAACTGCAGGTGCGTGGTGATGCGGTGACGCCGGGCTACTGGAAGCGGCCCGACGCCGATGCGGAGCGGTTCACCGATGGCTGGTTCCGAACGGGTGACCTGATGAGGATTCGGCCCGACGGACAGCTCGAATACGTCGAGCGGATCGACGACATGATCATCAGCGGCGGCGAGAACGTTTATCCGCAGATGGTGGAGAACTACCTGGCCTCCTCCCCGGACGTCGCTGAAGTTGCCGTAATCGGAACACCACACGAGCGGTGGGTCGAACAGGTGACAGCGATCGTCGTCGCGTCCCGCGAGGGAGTGACGGTGGCCGATATCGCCGAGTTCTGTCAGCACCATCCCGACCTGAGAGGTCTCTCACGACCTCGACGGATCGAGATGGTCCCCGCGCTGCCGCGAACCGGGAACAACAAGATCAACAAACCGGAGCTCAAGCGGATGTTCCGCTGAACCCAGACGTTTCACCAAGCCCTGAAGGAGGGTGGTGCACGGTGTGCACCACCCTCCTTCAGTTTGCGAATGCCGTTGCGGCGAATCACTCTTCGGGAATGGCGACCACGACCGTTCCGTCGATGACGCGTGTGCCGTCGCCTCGGTCGACCCAGACCTCGCACAGCGCGCGGCGGTTGTCGCCGCCACCGGTCACTTCGAGCACCGTCCCGCCGGCGGTGACTGCATCACCGGCGCGGACGTTGTCGCGGAATCGGCACTTGATCCGCCGGAGGGCGGACCGGGTGCCTGCCCATGAGGTGATCATGTCGATGATGTACGCCATCGTCGAGCCGCCCTGATTGATTTCCCGGTCACCCATACCTGCGGCGGCGACCGCGTCCAGGTCGAAGTGGATGGGGTTGGGGTCGTCGAGGATCAGTGCGATCTGCCGGATGTGTTCACCGTCGACCGGGTCCACGACGAACGGCGGGATCGTGTAGCCGGGCGTAATCTCGCTGGTGGACATCAGTTCTGCCCTCTCTTGAACAGGTAGACACTTGTCACCACGCCGACGGGGTCGGTCGGTGCGAAGGTGTCGAACAGGGTCACCGTCACGGTGAGGCTGTCGAGGATCGATCCGTCCCTGGTGGTGCGCCGATCGATGCGGTCGATCGAGGCGGTCGTCCGATAGGTGTGACCCACCGCCAGCGGCTGGATCTGGTCGATACCGCAGGTCCCGAACAGCAGGGTGTCGGTGTCTCGCTTGTCTGCCAGTGCGCACAACTCGTCGACGCTGATGCCCATGCCACGCAACGCGATGATGAGGAACCAGATCGAGTGAGCGCTCTCGCCCGCGTCACGGTCAGCGGCCGCGTGGAGCGCGTGATCGGTGATCGCGGACTGATGCCGCGAGATGGTGGTGGTGTCTCCGGGCAGCTGCCGGCCGACCAGGCCGGGGTCCAGCTCCTTGACTGCAATAGTCATCGGGTGATGCCTTTCGTGAATCAGTAGGAGCGGGGCAAACCGAGGGTGTGCTGGGCGATGTGATTGAGCACCATCTCCGAGGACACCGGCGCGATCTGCTGCAGACGCACGATCGACCACAGGTCGGCGAGTCCGTACTCGAGCGCCAAACCGTTGCCACCGTGGACCTGGATGGCAGTGTCGAGGGCATGGTGCCCGGCCTTGGATGCGAGGTACTTGGCCATGTTCGCCGCTTCCCCGGCGGGCAGGCCGGCGTCGTAGAGCGCGGCCGCCTTCCACGTCATGCCGCGGGCCGCCTCGAGCTCGATCTTGGCGGCCGCCAGGGGGTGCTGGACGGCCTGATAGCTGCCGATCGGGGTCGTGCCCCACACGGTCCGTTCCTTGACGTAGCGGCACGCCTTGTCGATGGCGTAGCGGGCGATACCGGTACAGATCACTGCACTCAGTACCCGCTCGGGGTTCAGACCGTCGAACAGCGGCACCAAGCCCTTGTCGACTTCGCCGACCACCCGTTCGGCAGGGATACGCACGTTGTCGAAGAAAAGGGTGAACTGGCGTTCGGGCGCGGACAGGGCCGTCGGAATGAGCTCGCGGGTCAGCCCCTCGACATCCGGATCGACGACGAACAACGTCAGCCGGCCGCGGCCGGTCTTCTCGTCGGTCCCGGTACGGGCGACGAGGAGGAAGTGATCACAGTGGTCGACACCCGAGATGTAGTACTTGGTGCCCTTGACGATGTAATCGTCGCCGTCGCGGATCGCGGTGGTCGAGACGTTGTGCGAGTTCGATCCGGCGTCCGGCTCGGTCAGCGCGAAGACGAATTTCTTCTCGCCACTCGCGATCCCGGGAAGATACTGCCGCTTCTGTTCCTCGGTTCCGTGCCGTCCGAACACGCTGCCCGCGATGCCCTGGGAGAGCACCATGGCCAGCTCCGGGCAGCCGCCCGCCGCCAGCTCTTCGCTGACGATCGCCTGCTGGGTCAGGCCGGCGCCGCTGCCGCCGTACTCCTCTGCGATGTTGAGGCCGAGGTAGCCGTTGCGACCGAGCTCGTCCCAGAGGTCCTGCATCGGTTCCCCGGTGGCCGAACACTTCTGGAAATAGTCGTGACCGTACTTGGCGACGATGCGGGCGACCGTCTCCCGTAGGAGGGTTTCCTCTTCATCGGCGATGAGCGGTAGCGACGCGGCGGGTTGAGTTTCTGTGGAATGAGACACCATGGGTCGATTGTGTGTCTCGAAGCCGGGTGGTGGATGTCGCAACCTGCGCCACCGCCCGGACCGTCCCGTCAGAAATTGGCGGAGTCGATGTCGATACCGAGTGATCGAACCTTCCGGTACAGCGTGGATCGCGCGATCCCGAGCCGATCCGAGGCGAGGCGCTTGTTCCCGCCGGCGTCGCGGAGCGCATTCATGATCGCCTTCGCCTCCATCTGTTCGAGGCCCTGTAGCTGCCGGCGGGACGCCTGTACGCGGTGCTCGATCGGCAGGTCCTGCGCTCCGATGTACCGGCGGCTGCGGCCTGCGACGAGTTCACGTACGAGTGCGTCAAGTCCGGCGACATTGCGATCCCAGTCGATGCGGCCGAGGGCTTGGACCGCATCGGGCATCCAGTGGATCCTCTGGTTCGGCGGGCTGTAGCGCCTACTGACTGCTTCGAGCAGCAGCGGAAGATCGCCCGCACGGTCTGCGAGCGAGGGAACCTCGACGACTCGATCGAACCATTCCACCAGTTGCGGGAGCGCGGTGGCCGGGGCGCTCGTGGTTGCCACGACTCGGATCTGCCGGGCGCGGGCGCGGGCAACCGCGGTTGCGGTTTCGCGCAGGTCGTCGGGATCGAGGGCGTCGATGCGCCGGAGAATCAGCAGCGACGGAGTCCGATCGATGGCATCGGCGACTCGGGTGCCCCAGTCCACGCTCGTGGGCGACTGCGTCAGGGCATCGACCACGGCGGTGTCGGGCTCGTCGGCCAACGCACGCGCAACTGCAAACTTTCCGACGCCGGGCTGGCCGGTCAATAGCAGTGCGCGGTTTCCGGCGTCGGTGACCGCGTGACACATCGCACGCCACGCAGGCGAGTTTCCGACGAGCTCACCGAGCACGGGCGCGGGTTCGGGCGCATAACCGCCACGTGACGGGTGACTGGCGACCTTGAGTCGAAGCAGAGCACCGACGGTGGCGGGGCCGTCGGTCACCGGCACCACGTCGACGCCCACCGCGGCGCCGTCTGCGAGCGACACCGTCTTCTGGAGAGCCGCATCGGTATCGGTATCGGATCGCAGAGCCCGGGCAGCGTGTTCCCACAGGATCGCCTGATCGGATGGTCCGAGGATTCGGGCGGCCGCGGCGTTGCTGATGATGGTCTGCTCGTCGAGACAGATCACGGCGTGTCGGCTGTCGCGGTTATCAGCGAGGAATGCCTCGAACAGAAGCTGTTCGCGGCGGGTGGCCGAGGTGGCGAGCGCCTGCGTGATCTGGGTAGCGACCTCGCACACCCAGGACAACATGATCGGGTTGGTGTCGCTGTACCGGCAGGTCAGATTCAGCGTTCCGATCAGTCGTTTGGTGACCGGATGGTGGATCGGTGCGCCGGCGCAGGTGAGCTGCAGCGACTCCTCGAAGAAGTGTTCGGGACCGGCGACGAGCGCGGGACGCCCGGTTTCGAGGACCATGCCGCCGCTGTTGGTACCCACCGTGGTCTCGGCGAAGGAGTACCCGGGAAGCACGTCGTGCCGGTCCAGGCGTCGGGAGAAGCGGCTGTCCTCGACCCACCGCGCGACAACCCAACCGCTCGCATCCGTCACTGTCAGGCTGCTCGACGAATCGACGAGGGCACCGCGCTTGGATTCGATCACCGGAACCGCCACGGACAGCAGTTGTTCCGAGGACTGCGAGTCCGGACGGAAGGTGGGTCGCGAACGCTCCGGTTCGAGGCCGTACATCAGGGAACGTTTCCAGGACTGTGCGATCTCCTTGCGGACGATGCCCCGTTGGGTCGGGTCCGCACCTTCGAGGAAGAGCTCACGCTCGTGCAGCAAGGTACGGGTGCGGTCGTCGAGTGACAAGGCGGGTGTCCTTTCGTCATGGCCGGGGCCCGAGAGCCCGCGGCACATGCATTTCCGGCGTCGCCCACCACAGACCTGCCCAGGCTGTGAGGTGCAACACGTCCATGATGACAAGCTACTGACATCGCGTCAACAGTGCTGCGGCAGATCCGCGCGGATTCGGATGTCGCGATGTGCACCGCCGCAGCCGGCATCGGTCGCCGCGCTGTCCCGATCTGCGACAACCCCGCCGCTCTGCGCTCCATACAGTGACCCCTGTCACCACCTGCACTACGAATCGAGGCCCACCATGACCGCCGACATCACGGCCGACGCCCCCAACTTCCGAGAGGCGATGGCGCGGTTTCCCAGCGGCGTCACCATCGTCACCACGGTCGACGAACAGGGTCACCAGCGGGGTTTCACCGCGAGCTCGTTCTGCTCGGTGTCGATGGATCCGCAGTTGGTCCTCGTTTGCCTGGCCACCGGCGCGGAGTGTCACGAGAGCTTCGAACGCGCGGACACCTGGCTGGTCCACATCGCCGGGATGGAGCACGAATCGATCGCCCGGCGGTTCGCGACCCGAGGCGCCGACAAATTCGCCGGAGACGACTTCACCCCGCACACCTCAGGGCTCCCGCACCTCGCCGATGCCCCGGTGGTCCTCGAGTGCCGGGCACACGCCCGCTACCCAGGAGGCGACCACACGATCCTCGTCGGCGAGGTCGTGTCGGTCGGACTCGGCGACCCGGCCCCGGTCGTCTACTTCGACCGCACCTTCACCCCCGCCCCACGCTCCGGCCGGAACTGACCCGAGACCCTGTAACCCCATGCCCGAGAAGGAGATCACCGTGACCACATCGACGATCGAGACGGCACTGGCAGACCTTCGCGCCGGACGGCTGGTGGTCGTGGTCGACGACCCAGGCCGTGAGAACGAAGGTGATCTCATCGGCTGCGCGGCAACCATCACCGCCGACCAGGTCGCGTTCATGGTGCGCCACAGCACCGGCATCCTCTGCGCTCCGATGTCCACGGCGCGCGCCGACAGACTGAACCTGCCCCAGATGGTCGGAAACAACACCGATTGCCACAGCACAGCGTTCACGATCACCGTCGACCACGTCGGTACCACGACGGGCGTGTCGGCAGCCGACCGCGCCCGAACCCTCCGCGCCCTCGCCGACCCCGATTGCCACACCGCGGACCTGCGCCGACCCGGTCACGTGTTCCCACTCGTCGCCCGGGCCGGCGGCGTCCTCGAACGCGCCGGGCACACCGAAGCGGCTGTCGACCTGCTGACCCTGGCGGGACTTCCGACGGTCGGGGTGATCGGCGAGATCGTCGAGGACTCCGGCGCCATGCGCGCCGGCCGGTCGCTCGACGACTTCGTCGACGAACACCAGCTCACCAAGATCACCATCACCGACCTGGTTCGCTACCGGCGTGAGCGGGAATCGTCCGTCATCGCGACCGGCAGTGCCGAACTGCCCACCGAGTTCGGTCACTTTCGGGCCCACGCGTACCGGGCCACCGCCGACGGAACCGAGCATCTCGCGCTGACGGTCGGTGACCTGACCGCATACACGAGCAACCCGGCCGGCGTACTCGTCCGGGTCCACAGCGAATGCCTCACCGGAGACCTCGCCGGATCGCTGCGCTGCGACTGCGGCGTCCAGTTCCGCGAGTCGCTGCGACGCATCGCCGCGGAAGGAGTCGGCGTGCTGGTGTATCTCCGCGGGCACGAGGGCCGCGGGATCGGACTCGGTCACAAGCTCCGCGCCTACACCCTGCAGGAGAACGGCGCCGACACGGTCGAGGCCAACGAGGCTCTGGGTCTGCCCGTCGACAGCCGCGACTACCGCGTCGGCGCGGAGATTCTCGTCGACCTCGGTGTGCGCCGAATGCGTCTGATCACCAACAACCCCGAGAAGTACACCGGCCTCGACGGCTACGGCCTCGAGATCGCCGAACGGGTGCAACTGCCGGTGCACACCACACCGGAGAACGTGGCCTACCTGCGCACCAAGAGGGACCGGATGGGGCACCTGCTCGAGATCCCCCCAGCGGTCGGCGACTGACGGCAACCTCTCGCTCACAGCACGAATCGGGGTGGCGGGTGAGCATTACTGCTCCCCGCCACCCCGATGCGTGCTGTCGGCCCAGATCGGCTACATCGACACGCCACCGTCGACGGGCAGCACCACCCCGGTGATGTAGCTCGCTTCCTCCGATGCCAGGAATGCGACAGCGGCAGCCATCTCGGAGGGGTCTGCGAACCGCCCGAGCGGCACCGTCTCCGTCATCTCGGCGAGGCGCTCGGCCGGGATCGCCGCCACCATCGCCGTCGCGGCGTTCGGCGAGATCGCGTTCGCCGTGATGCCGAATCGTGCGGTCTCCTTGGCGACGGTCTTGGTGAAGGCGATGATGCCACCCTTGGCGGCCGCGTAGTTCGCCTGCCCGACGTTGCCGTGCATGCCCGTGTAGGACGTGACGTTGACGATCCGGCCGAAGCCGGACTTCCGCATGTGGGGCACCACCGCACGGGTGACGTTGAAGGTTCCGCCGAGGTGGACGTCGAGTACGGCCTTCCACTGATCGTCGGTCAGTTTCCACACCACCGAGTCGCGGGCGATTCCGGCGTTGTTGACCGCCACGTCCACCGACCCCCAGGTGTCGACGATGATGCCGACGCCTGACGCTACCGATGCCGGATCGGCCACGTCCATGGCCACCGGGAGCACGGTCTGCGACGGCGAGCCCCACGCCTTCTCCAGTTCGGTGGCGTCGCGGTCGGCGACCGCGACGCGTGCCCCGGCAGTACGGAAGAACTCAGCAATCGCCTTGCCGATACCCTGGGCTGCTCCGGTGACGAGCACGGTCCTGGTTGAGAAGTCACAGGTCAGGTTCATTCGATGGGCTCCTTGCGCCGATGATCAGAAGATGGTGTAGCCGCCGTCGACGACGACTTCGTTTCCGGTGTGGAATGTCAGGGTGGGGTCAGCGAGAAATGCTGCTACGGAATGGAATTCATCAGGAGTGGCCCACCGTCGGACGGGTGTCCTCTTCGTGGTCGCGTCCACGAACCGCTCGTTCTCCCGCAGGTACTCGTTCATCGGGGTCGCCACCCAGCCGGGAATGAGGATGTTGCAGCGGATCCTGTGCCGGGCGAACTCCACCGCGAGGGTGCGGCCGACAGCGCTCACCCCGGATTTGCTGGCCGCGTATGCGGCCTGGCCCGCCCCGCCGTAGCGGGTGATCGTCGACGAAACGATGACCATCGCGCCGCCCTCGCCTCGATCGACAAGGTAGCGGCCCACTTCCCGGGTCGTGAGGAATGTGCCGTCGAGGTTGGTACGGATGACCCGCTGCCAGTCGTCCAACGAGGTCTCGAGGTACGGCTTGTCGTCGGCGATCCCCGCGTTGGCCATCAGGATGTCGATCCGGCCCATCGTCTCGACGGTGTCGGCGACGGCACGCCGCACGTCGCCTTCGCTGCCGATGTCACAGGCAATGGCGTGCGCGCGGACGCCGCGCCCGCGCAGGGCATCGATGGCGGCAGCGCTACGTTCGACGTTGCGCGCCCAGATCGCGACATCGGCACCGGCGGCCGCGAGGCCTTCGGCCAAGCCCAGCCCGATGCCCCCGTTTCCGCCTGTCACCACCGCAACGCGCCCGGTCAGATCGGTCATCAGATGTTCTCCAGCGTCGGAAGCGGAAGGTTGACCAGACCCGAGAGGTGGGTGCGGTGGATGTCCGGACCGCCGAACATCAGGGTCGAACTCTTGGCGCGCTTGAGGTAGAGGTGGGCGGGATGCTCCCAGGTGAACCCGATACCGCCGTGCAGTTGCACGTACTCCTCCGCTGCGTGCACGGCGACCTCGGAGCACCACGAGTGGGCGACGGCGGCCGCGACGGCGAGATCGTCGCTGCCCGCGGCGAGGCAGTCCGCGGCGTACCGGGCTGCCGCCCGGGCCTGGTTGATCTGGACCCACAGGTCGGCCAGGCGGTGCTTGAGTGCCTGGTACGACCCGAGAGCCCGCCCGAACTGGCGTCGAACACCGAGGTATTCGACCGTGGCGGTGAGGCAGTGTTCGGCGAGACCGAGTTGTTCGGATGCGAGCAGCGCGGTGCCCGCGCGCAGGGCTGCCGCGGTCGCGGCACCGGCCGACTGGGTGCCTTCGAGGCGCTGGGCTGGTGCCGCGCTGAACTCGATGTCGACCAGCGGCCGGGTCTCGTCGAGCGATACCACCTGGGTGCACCGGACACCGGCTGCGGCCGGGTCGACCAGGTACGTATCCTCACCGACGGGTACGAGCAGGGTGTCCGCTGCGGCGGCATCTGCCACCGTCGAGACAGTTCCGGTCAGGGTGGAATCGGAGGCCGTGACAACCTGTGGGAGAGATCGGAACCACGGTGAGCCGGCAGAAACCGCGACAGCCGCCATCGTCTCACCGGCGGCCAGGCTCGCGAGGAGGTCGCCGGCCCCGATCTCTTGCGCGTAGACGGTGGCGATGACGGAACTACCCAGGTACGGCACCGGGGCGATCGAGCGGCCCAGTTCCTCGAGTACCACGGCGGTCTCACGCCAACTCGCGCCGGCGCCGCCGATGTCCTCGGGCAGGGCCAGCGCGGCGCCGCCGACCTCTGCGGCGAGCGTGCGCCACAGCGAGCGGTCGATCGCGCTCTCGGACTCGGTGAGGGCAAGAACTGAGGCCCAGTCACAGGCCTTGTTCAAGACGTCCCGGACGGTCTCGCGAAGGAACTCTTCCTGCTCGGAGTAGAGCAGGTCGGTAGAAGGACGTTCAATGCCGGTGGTCATCGGGGCAGCTCGTTCCAGGGGATGGTGGTGTCGGTGCGGCTTTCTGCAGGCAGGCCGAGGATTCGTTCGGAGATGATGTTGCGCATGATCTCCGAGGTGCCACCCTCGATCGAGTTGCCCTTGGTGCGCAGGAATCGGTATCCGGCGGGGCGGTTGCGTTCCTCGTCGAGGTTTGGGCGACGGAAGCTCCAGTCGTCGAACCGGAGTCCTCGGTCACCGAGAATGTCGAGTTCGAGGCTCGACACTCGTTGCGCGAGTAGCGAGTAGGCAAGCTTGGATCCGGACCCTTCGGGGCCCGGGGTTCCTGCCACTGCCTGCTGACGAAGGCGTTCGGTGGTCAGGCGCATCGTCTCGGCTTCGACCCACAGCTGCACCAGCTTGTCGAAGGATCCGATGGTGCGATGGGTGTCCTCACGCCGCCACAGGTCGGCGAGGAAGCCTATCGGTCCACCTTCGCGTGGTGCGGCCCCGGCGCCGATGGCGACGCGCTCGTTCATCAGCGTCGATTGGGTGACCTTCCATCCGGCGCCGATCTCGCCGAGCCGGTTGTCATCCGGCACCCGGACGTTGTCGAGGAAGACCTCGTTGAACTCCGCTTCGCCTGTCAGCTGGCGCAGTGCACGGACATCGACACCAGGCGAACGCATGTCGCAGACGAAGTACGTCAGGCCGCGGTGCTTGGGCACGGAGGGATCGGTGCGGGCGATCAGCAGAGCCCAGCTCGCCTCGTGGGCCAGCGATGTCCAGACCTTCTGCCCGTTGACGACCCAATCCGTGCCGTCGGGTACCGCTTTGGTTCCCAGCGACGCCAGGTCCGAGCCCGCTGCGGGTTCACTGAACAGCTGGCACCAGATCTCTTCGCCCGTCCACAGCGGCCGCAGCCATTGGCGCTGCTGTTCCGGTGTGCCGTGAGCGAGAATCGTCGGCGCTGCCATGCCGAGGCCGATGACGTTACGGTGCGGCGCGTTGTCCGGAGCCGCGACGGCCTCCAGCGCTGCGTCGACGATCGACTGTGCGGCTGCGTCGAGGCCGAGGCCACCGCAGCCGATCGGGTACTGCACCCATGCCAGGCCTGCATCGAACCGGGCACGAAGGAAATCGATCCGGGGTGTGGCAGCCGGATCGTGCATGGACAGGAAGTCAGCCACGTAGGTGGGCAGCCCGTCCTCAGTGACGGGATCGCCGGCGGAGACCGCGGCGGCGGTGGTCGTGTCAGTCATACGGCTCGAATCCTTCTGTCAACGATGTCTGCCCGACTCTCACACGGATCCGGAGCGGTCGGATGTCGCGCTCTGACACACCTCCATGTGGCGCAGACTGCGACACCCGTACCCGCTCGTTCTCATTACCGTCGTCGAGCGAGACAACGGATCGGAGCGAACAATGACAACATCGCCGGCGGTCTTCGCCACCCCGGACGACCTGGTGAACGCGGTGGGAACCGCGTTGCCCACCACGGACTGGGTGGTCGTCGATCAGCAGAGCATCGACACCTTCGCCGACGCCACCGGTGATCACCAGTGGATCCACGTCGACGCCGAGCGGGCGAAGACCGGGCCATTCGGCGGCACCATCGCGCACGGCTACCTGACACTGTCGCTGATAGGCCCGTTGGTCGCCGACGCCCTGTCGGTTCCCGGGGCGTCCTCGGTGGTCAACTACGGCCTCGAGAAGGTCCGCTTCCCCTCCCTCGTGCCCGCCGACTCGCGGATCAGGCTGTCCTCCACCATCACCGCAGTGGACAAGGTTCCCGCGGGGGTCCAGGTCGCCATCGCCGCGGCAGTCGAGTGCGAGGGCTCCGCGAAGCCGGCGTGCGTGGCCACCGTGGTCTATCGATTCCTCGACTGATCCATGACAGTGACCGGATCAGCGGGAGGTCGAGCGGCGCCAGTGGCCGTCGTCGGTCTCGCCTGCACGCCGTTCGTCCCCGAACACGACGCCGTCCTCGACGAACTTGTCTACGACGTCGTGTCCCGCGCCCTCGGCGAGGCGGCGCTGCGCAAGCAGGACATCGGACTCACGGTGACCGCCTCGATGGACATCTACGACGGCCGAAGCATTTCCTCAGGTCTGACGAACTCGGCGTCCGGTGGTTACCTCCAAGACTCGTATCGGCTCGAGTCCGACTCCGGGACTGCGATTCTCGCGGCCGCAGAAGCGATCTCCTCGGGAGATGTCGAGGTCGCCGTCGCCGTCGGTGTCTACAATCCCGAGTCCACCAGCCGCGGTGCCCAGCGGCGCGCGTTCCTCGAGCAGATCTCGAATCTGGCCTTCGACCCGCACTTCGCGCGCCCCGTCGGCCTCACGGCCGAGGCGACGTACGCGCTGCACACGGCCTGGGCGCTCGAACACGACGTGGAAATCACCGAGTTGGCCGACATCGCGGCGGTGGAGATCAACAAGTCGGTGGGGCATTTCCGGTCGGTTCGTCGGGACCGTGTCACCGGCGCCGACGTGCTCTCCGCCGATCCCGCAAACGGTGCGCTGACCGAACTGATGCTGCCGGCACACGGCACCGGTGCCGTTGCGGTAGTGCTTGCCTCACCTGCCCGGGCGGCGCGCCTACAGGGCCGCAATGCCGTGATCACCGGTTTCGGACGGGGTACCGGTGGATACGTCCACGGCACGGAATGGCTGACCGACGTCGGTGCCTCGACGAGACACGCCGCGACCACCGCATACCGGAATGCAGGCATTACCACCCCGGCAGAGGAGATCGATCTGCTGGAGTTCACCGCACCGACGGCCAGCATGTACCGCCCGCTGTTGGACGCCCTCGGGCTCGACGGGCTCGCAGCGGATCGCATCAATCGCTGGGGGTCGACAGCAGGCGTCTACCCCGGTTTGGCCAACGGCGCCGTGAGGCTGGCGGACGCGCTCGACCGGCTTGCCGAGGCGGAGGCCCAAACAACAGCGGTGGTGCATTCGGTCGACACCGTCACCGGTGCTGTCGCAATCGACAGCACCGTCCTCGTAGTACAGGGAGTGTGAAATGGCTCGACATGCAGTAGTCGCCGGTGTCGGCATCACCGAGGCCACTTCTCCACGCAAACAACAGTTCTCGTTCATCGAACTGTGCCAGCAGGCCGCCTGGCGCACCCTCGAGCACTCCGGCGCGACCCCTGGCAGCATCGACGCCATCGTGGTCGGCAACATCGACGGGTTCGAGGGCACCGTGCTCGGCGGCAAGCACCGCTCACGCTTGCTCGGACTCGGCGCGAACATCCCGCTGACGGTGGTCAACACCGGTGGCACGACCGGCGGAAACCTGATGCAGGTCGCGGCGCGCATGGTCAGTGCCGGCACCCACGAGCGTGTTCTCGTTGTCGGCGGCCCCACATTCTACGGGGTCCATGATCTCCAGTCCGCGATCAACACCAACTCTCCGATGGTCGTCGAGCAGCCTCTCGGCATGGGGGGATTTCACATGGGTGCCTTCGCTGCGAGTGCCTATCAGGCGCGGCACGGCGTCAGCGTCTCCGATTTCGCTGCTGTCGCGGTCGCCGATCACGAGAAGGCCTCCCGCAACCCCTACGCCCACCTGCGATACACCCTGACTGTCGACGAGGTCGTCGGCGGCACCCCATTGTCGTCGCCACTTACGCAGCCGATGGTGTGCCCGGTGTCGACCTCGGCGTGCGCCATGCTGGTGACCTCCGAGGAATCCGCGCGTTCGCTGAAGACGACACCTGCAGTGATCCGGGCGATCGGCACCTCCGGTGACCCGTACCTCGGCGGCGGCAAGGGCGACTTCGGCGCCATGGAGAACCTCGCCATGCTGGCTCGGCGGGTGTATGCGAAGGCCGGCATCCGCGATCCGTATCGCGAGTTCGATGTCGTGGAAGTCTTCGCCCCGTACGCCCACATGCAGCCGATGCAGCTCGAGGCACTTCAGTTGTGTCCTGCCGGAAAAGGAATCGATCTCATCAAGTCGCCGGACAGCCGACAGGGTGGCAGCCTGCCGATCAACCTTTCCGGCGGGCCGAAATGCACCAACGCCGGGGTCGCGGGCGAACTCGCTCCGTACGTCTACGTGGCGTGGCAAGTGATGGGCGATGCGCCGGAAGAAATCCGGGTCGACGGTGCCCGCACCGGGTTGGCGCACGGCACCGGAGGAACCTTCTTCCAATTCGAGAACTTGGCAGTATTCGAACGATCGACCGAGGAGCACGCATCATGAGCGAAACCACCAGCACCATCGACCAGGCCGTGACCACAACTCCCGTGCACTGGGATCTGGACTACGACATCCATCTCGGTGAGACTTGGGGCCGGTTCATGCAGGGTCTGCGGGAGAAGAAGATCCTCGCCAACACCGGAGCCAAGTCGACGAAGGTCTACGTCCCCCCGCAGGCATACTGCGAGGACTCGTTCGAGCGAAACGACGAATGGGTCGAGCTCAGCGGTGAAGGTGACCTCGTCGTGTTCACCGTGGTGTGGCAGGGATTCCGCGGTGGCCCGAAGGCTCCGTACGCCATCGGTGGTATTCGCCTGGACGGCGCCGACACCTTGCTGATGCACTACATCGTCGGGTTGGACTTCTCCGACCCGGCGGGCATCCGGGCACAACTGCCGGCTGAGTCACGGGTGCGTGCGGTGTGGGCCGAGGAGCGCACCGGACAGATTCTCGACATCTCGCATTTCGAGCCCGCCGTCTGACGAGCCGATACGACTGTGGCCTCCTCCCGATCGGGAGGAGGCCACAGTCGTATCCGCTTCTCGCCTCGGGTCAGAGGCGCTCGATGACGGTGGCGTTCGCCATGCCGCCGCCCTCGCACATCGTCTGCAACCCGTACCGTCCACCGGTGTGCTCGAGGTTACCGACCATCGTGGTCAGCAGGCGAGTCCCTGACGCACCGAGCGCGTGGCCTAGGGAGATCGCACCGCCACTGGGGTTGAGCTTCTTGGGATCGGTGTCGAGCTCCTTCTCCCAGCACAACGGCACTGGAGCGAATGCTTCGTTGACCTCGTAGGTGTCGATCTCATCGATACGCAGACCGCGGCGCTCGAGCACCTTGCGGGTGGCCGGGATGACGCCGGTGAGCATGTAGAGCGGATCGCTGCCGGTAACCGCGAAGGAATGGAACCGGGCGCGCGGGGTCAGGCCCAGCTCGGCTGCCTTGGTCGCCGACATGATCAGAACAGCGGACGCGGCGTCGGTCAGCGGCGAGGAGTTTCCCGGGGTGATCGACCAGTTGATCTGCGGGAACCGCTCGTCGTATTCCGGGCGTGCGAACGAGGGCTTCAGTCCGCCGAGGCCTTCTGCGGTGGTGCTGGACCGCAGGGTCTCGTCTACGCGGTGGATCGAGCCGTCGGGGAGGGTGATCGGGATCAGTTCGCGCTTGAAACGGCCAGCGGTATGCGCCTCGTCGGCGAGCCGGTGCGAGCGGGCCGCGTACTCGTCGAGAGTCGCGCGGTCGAGACCCCACTTCGCGGCGATGAGTTCAGCAGACACGCCCTGGTTGACCAGTCCGTCCGGGTACCGGTCCGACAACGGTCCCACGGTGGGGTCCTGGCCCTGCGAGCTCGCTCCCATCGGGATCCGGCTCATCGACTCGACGCCGCAGGCCACGACGATGTCGTACGCCCCCGCGATGACACCCTGTGCGGCGAAGTGCGCGGCCTGCTGACTACTGCCGCACTGACGGTCGACGGAGGTGCCCGGCACGGATTCGGGAAGCCCGGCTCGCAGTGCAGCGGTGCGGGCGATGTTGAGGGCTTGCTCACCGGTCTGCGACACGCAGCCCGCGATCACGTCGTCGATCAACGCGGGGTCGAAATCGTTGCGAGCGAGAAGGGCGCTGAGGGTTTGGGAGAGAAGGTCTGCGGGGTGCACGCCGGAGAGTGCACCGCCCGGCTTGCCGCGCCCGGATCCGGTGCGGACGGCGTCCACGATCACTGCGTCGATGGTCACGAGAGAAACTCCTTGTTGGTGGGTGCCGGTCTGATTGATCGGCAGGGGTGATACCGCGTTGGGTGGGTCAGGCGTGCCAGAGGTTGGGCCCCGGGCGTGTCAATAGCAGCCGCGGAATGACGACTGTCCGTGACAGTTGAGTCACTGCGACTGTCTGGTCGGCGACGTCGTCGGCTGTGATCATCGTGTCGGCGTCGACATCGTCCCGGCTTGCCGTCATGTCGGTGGCGACGTAACCGGGGCACACGGCGACACCGGAGACGCCGTGGGCGTGTTCCTCCACGGTGAGGGTTTCGCACAGGGAGATCAGCGCGGCTTTGGTGGCCCCGTAGGCGGAGTTCAGCGGCTCTGCGCTGACCCCGGCCATCGATGCCATCGCGATGACGCGGGCACCCGTCGTCGAACGGGTACCTGTCTCTCGAAGTGTCGGCAGGAGTTGCTGGACGAGTTGATACGCGGACCTGACGTTGACGGTGAACAGCTTGTCCAGCTTGCGTAGCGGAAAGTCGGAGAACGGTCCGATCGCACCCATTCCGGCGTTGAGGACGAGCGCGTCGAGCCGATCGAAGGATTCATCGTGACGTCCGGCGAGTTCGGAGACAGCATCTTCGTCAGACATGTCGGCGGGAACCGCGAGGACCCGCCTGCCGGTCTTCTCGGCGAGATTCTCAGCGAACTCCTGAAGCGACTCCGGACGGCGGGCGCTGAGGGTGAGGTCCCACCCGCGGTGAGCGAGGGCGGTGGCAATCCGGGCGCCGATTCCTCGGCTTGCACCGGTGACAAGGGCGACCCGGTTCTCGGCGGTGGTCATCGGGGCGCCATGCGGATCGCTCCGTCAAGTCTGATCGTTTCGCCGTTGAGCATGGGGTTCTCCACGATGTGCCGGACCAGCCCGGCGTACTCGGCGGGCCGCCCCAGCCGGGACGGGTGCGGGACCTGAGCTTCGAGCGATGCGCGTGCGTCGTCCGAAAGTCCTTTGAGAATAGGGGTTTCGAACATTCCGGGGGCGATTGTCATCACCCGCACGAGTCGGTCCGCGAGGTCCCGGGCGATCGGCAGTGTCATCCCGACGATGCCGCCCTTGGAGGCCGAGTAGGACGCCTGTCCGATCTGGCCGTCGTAGGCCGCGACCGACGCGGTGTTGACGATGACACCGCGTTCACCGTCGACGGCTTCGGTTCCGGCGATAGCGGGCGCTGCGAGGCGGATGACGTTGAAGCTGCCGATCAGGTTGACCTCGATCACTCGGCGGAATCGGTCGAGAGCGAGCGGCCCTTTCGAGCTCAGGGTGCGGGCGGGATCACCGATCCCCGCGCAGTTGACGACGATTCGCAGGTCACCCCATCCCGCGGCGATATCGACAGCGGGTCCGACCTGGTCACTTTCTCGTACATCGGCGCCCACGAATCTCACGGCGCCGTCGAACTCGTGCAGACCGCTCAGGTCCGCCGACGGAAGATCGAGCGCGACGACACGTGCGCCTGCCCTGACGAGCTCCGCGGTGGTGGCCAGGCCCAGGCCGGACGCTCCTCCGGTGACCAGGGCAACGGTGTCGGGAGTGATGATCATCGGGTGGCTTCCATCCATTCGATATGTGCGGCAACAGTGCCGGCGTTCGGCTCGAACCAGCCCTTGTGCTGTGCGTAGTCGAGCATCGCGTCGAAACTGTGCTCCCACTGCGGAGTGGGGGTCGTGGGGTGAGCTGATCGCGCCGCCTCCCGAAGTGCTGCCACGTCGAGTTTGACTGCATCGAGGGTCGACCCAGTGACGGCTAGGTTCACGGACAGGAGCGCGTCGAGTACCGAACTCGGCGCCTGCCCGGAGTTGGTCGCCACGATCGACAGGCGGTGAAAGTCATCGGGTTCCCGGACCGTGGGCGGTCCGGGCGGCGTCACCTCTACGTACATCTTGTCTCCCGGGTTGTGAGCTGGTGCTTCGAGCCTCACATCCGACACCGGGTCGCGGTCGTCGCATTTCGATACGCACGAGCGTGTGACCGCTGCGGACTGTCTCGATATGGGACATCGCGTGTGATCGGCGCCATATACGTTGGCGATCACTCCGGCATACACCCAATCAACAGGAGAATGAAAGTGACACAGTCGATTCAACGACCCCAGTGGGCCGACCCGTCGTCGGGAGCAGCGAAACCTGTGGGCGCCGACGAGGCATTGGTGCTCGAGTTCATGGAGGCCCTCAGCAGCAATGACGCCGACCGCCTGATCGACTACTTCGCCGACGACACGATGTACCAGAACATGCCCCTGCCCGCCGCGTATGGACGCGATGCCGTCCATACGACGCTCGCCGGCCTGTTCACCGTGTTGCGCATCGACAAGATCGACACCTTCTACATCGCGTCCCGGGAGGGGATCGTGTTCACCGAGAGGGTCGATCTGCTGACGGCGCTTCCCACCGGGAAGTCGTTCGAGTTGCCCGTCAACGGCATCCTGCACATCCAGAACGGCAAGATCACCGAATGGCGTGACTACTTCGACCTGCGAAGTTTCGAGGAAGCCGTCGACTTCGCCCTGGGTGGATAGTCCAGGTGCCCGCGGCACCGATCCCGTAAGGGAACACAGGTGTGGGTCCAGTCGACAGGACCCCCACCTGTCTCGGCCGCCAACGCCCCAATCCGAGGAGCAGACGGCTACGGTATCCCTATGACGGTCAATCATGCTCCCGAACGACGGGTCCGGCTCGATGCCGACGATCGTCGAGAGCGGATGATCGAGGCTGCGCAGCGCATCTTCGCTGACCACGCGTACGACTCCGTCTCGACCGAGGAGTTGGCGCGCGCAGCAGGCACCACCCGCACGAATCTCAACTACCACTTCGGCAACAAGCGCAACCTCTACCTCGAGGTCGTGCGCCGCTTCTCCGCCCTGCCGTCGCACCTCCCGCGAGGAGTGGCACAACACGACGTCCCTGTCGCCGATGCCACCCGGGCGCTGTTCACTCGATGGCTGAACCTCGTCGAGGAGAACCGCGCGACATTCACCGCACTGATGCGAGCGCATCGAACCGCTGATGAGGAAATCGCAGCTCTCCTCAGAGGTAGCCTCGCCTCCTGGGAGGATCGCATTCTTGCGGTCACGCAGATGCCCGATTCGGAAGTCTCTCGCGCCCGGGTGCGCGCTTTCCAAGGAATGATCAGCGGCGCCACGACCGAATGGCTCGAGCACGGCACGTTGTCGAAGGACGAAGTCCTCGATCTTCTCGTCCGTGGTGCCGTCGCCCTCGCCGACTGATTCACGATGTGGTGCCGCCGACCGCTCAGCGACACCGGATTCCGTGTTTGCTCGGGTCAGCCGACGAAGCCGAGGGCCCCGCGATTGATCATGCCGTAGGCCTGGCCGGAGTCGCCCTGGCGGTGGAACCGGGGTGGCGCTTCTGAACGCCCGATCGAGGGGCATGTCTCGGCGGATCGCCCTTGCACCGACAAGTCTCGGCGCTCTCTCGGTCGCTCGGGTCGCGTCCGTGGCTGCAACTGTGCCGATCGCTATCGCTTCCCGCACGGAACGCAGGTGCGGGTTCCAACCACCAGCTCCTTCGAGCACGACCTCGGTTGCACCCCAAGCACTCCATTCGGCATCCTGCAGGCCAATCCGCGCCTTACCCAGTTCGTACATGTAGCCGGCATCACGGACGGCCGTCGACTCCGCGATGTTCTTCATGGTCCCGTGCCGCGGGACAACGGTTCGATACAACTTCTTGCCCCCGCCTCCCGAATGATCCGGGAGGTAGTGTCGCCGAACCGAGTGGCGTCGATGGATCGCCTCTCGTCTCAAGTCGACGAGGTCGCCGCAACACCATTTGGTGGATCGAGCGTCGATGATGGTTAAGGACCTTGGCGGGGATCCTCCAGTCGAAGGCCTGGCAGGGTGGACTTTCGAGCGTCGCAGCGACGGCCTTGTGATGGCGTGTGTGGCAGAGCCGGGGAGGTCGACCCCAACCACTTCGGCGCAGGGTGCGTTCAAGTGTTCGGCGGTGGCGGCCAGGCTCAAGCCGGAAGCTGCGCCTATCCCCACTGCGACGTCCACGAGGAGTCCCGAGCGTGCTGTTTCGAGTGGAAAATCAAGGCCGGTTTGCCGTATCACCAGGTCGACGTGCCTGGCAGTGGACTCGGATCGTTCCACACGTCTCGTCATACCAGCCCTTGGTCGCCGCGTACCGGAGCATCGCATCGAAACTTGAGTGCCAATCGCTTCCGTGTGCAGATCCTGCCGCCTGACGGAGCACATGGGCGTGGAGGAGTATCTCGGTGCCATCGATGGCGGCGACCAGGTTCGAATCGCGAAGAACTGCCAGCACGACGCCGGTAGCGGGCAGTTCTGGTACCTCAACGTGTAGGCGGCGAAAGTCGTCCGTCTCGCGAACATCCAGAGAGCTATCGGTAACATCCAGGATCACAGCACTTCGCTCCTTTGATTTTGACTATGCCGACTCGTCGGCCTCGGGCTCGCACGTAGCACGGGGGGCGTCACGGCAACGTCCTCCCCGACTGGAGTTGACCCCGTGTGATGGGCACAGGTTTAGGCGGCTTCTGAGGACCTGGCGGTCCCCGTCAATCAACGTTCCCGTGGATCGACGGACCCGACTTGCCAGTGCCCGACCGATACCGCTGGAGGCAGCGATAGTCATGGCGGTGGGCAGATCGACAGCTGACTCTGCCGATCTGCCCACTCATAGGTTGCCGACGTGGAACGCCGAACCGCTATTCCGAGAATCCCCACCAGTCCACAAGCACACCATCATTCGGGATCACTCCTGCAGTAGCGCGTTCAACTTGTTCCCCCACAACGCGTCCGCGATCTCGATATCTGTCGCCCAGGTAGGTTGCCACTACGCTCGATTCTCCAGTGCGGCCGATGGAGTTGCGCGTCGTGCAGTTGCCCAGTAGAGGGCCATCAACAGCGCAGCCACCGCAAAGAGCGCAGAACCGACATAGCTGGCAACAGTGTAGCTACCCGTAGAGTCTCGAAGTGTTCCAAAGACGTACGGACCACTGAGTCCACCGACCGCATTGACTGCGTACACGGCGGAGAAAAGAGTACCGAAGTGCTTTCGACCGTGGTCCCGCAACATGAAGTAGGCAATGATATCTCCCTCGGCGCCTTGGCTCACCGAGACCGCCATGGCTGCAATGATGATCACGACAGGTAGTAGCAGCGCGAAGTTGGCCAAGCCGATTGCGCCGACGGCTGAGATGAGGAAGATACCGATAGCCACCGGGTAGCGCGACACGATGTCGAGCAGCACGCCGGCCCCCAGGCGTCCGATGAGTACACCGACAGTGATCAACGTCGTGGCGGTTGTCGCCAACACTACGCTGAAGCCGCCGTCGAGCATGATCGGCTGCATGTGTGCGAGGAATCCTTGTGTGGTTCCATATGCGAGCACCGAAGCGAGAGCAAAAATCCAGAAGCGGTATGACATGAGTATCTTACGTGGCGCGATGTCCTCTGCGGTGCTCGCATGCTCCGATACCCTGGCACCTTCGACGTGGTCTTCTGGCCGCGTCTTGAGGCCGATGAGGACCGCTGGCAGAGCGATGACGAGGATACATCCTGCGAGAAGCAGATATCCGGCCTTCCAGCTGAAGGTATAGATCACAAAGGCGACCAGCGGTACTGCGATGAGAGGCATCGCCGCGCCCCCCGCCCCGACCAGGCCGAAGGCCTTACCCGCGCCCTTTTCGAACCAGCTTGCCACCGCTCGGTTGATGGGGACGATGTAACCGACCGCACCAAAGATTCCCATGAGAACCGCTAGCGCGTAAAAGGTCGCGAGATTGAGCGGGGTGAACGCGAAGACGACCAATACGACTGTGTAAGCTGCTAATCCGGATGCTACGACGCGCCGAGCGCCGTACCGGTCCGCAAGTCGCCCGGCCACCGGGCTGAACGCCGCGAAGATCGCGGTGAGTAGAGGCGAGATGAGTACCTGATTTCTACTCCAACCTGTGGCCTCGATGGTGGGGTTGATGAATACGCTCGCCGTAGTGAGGAGGAGAACCGGACCTGCGCCATAGGCGAGTGCGGCAGCGAGCACAACCGTCCAGCCGCGACGCCACTCCTCTCGTTCGGGAGGGTCGTACTGTACGTCGTCAGTAGCGTGAGATGCGTTGGTCTGCGTCATTGCAATGATTCCTTGTCTGGGCAACGGGCCCTCCGCGAGTTCGCGGACGTTTACGCCCTTGAGATCGCGAACGGTATACGCACACAGCCATGCGGAGTGCATGCGCTGATCGGAGAAAAGGTCGCGTGCACGACCTGTGTGTTGTGCGAGTTGTTGGCCGAATCGTTCATGACTACTCGATTACGGCACGCTGTCGAAGCTCGGCGAGATCCGCCGCCCTGAGTGCGAGCACTTCCGCGAGAACGGCCTCCGTGTCCTCGCCGAGTTGGGGAGCGGCCCCGCCCGCAGTGAATCTCATAGAGCAGCTGCGCAGTCACCGTGTCGGTGTTCACAGTTCCCCCGGACCCAACTGGTTTGGTGATCACAGCGCTGGCATCCGCGCGGATCTCCGCGATGGGAAGACCAGGCAGGCCGAGGTCAGGAAACTAGTTGCCACGCCCCTTGTGGGCGAAGGCCCCGGGAGCTCAGCCCGAAGTAGCCGCCAGCAATCGCTGTCCAATTGCTGGCAGCGTTGTCCGTACGGTTTGAGATACGGCGCGGATGGCGGTCACGCTGCGGCTCACGGTGGGAGGCCGAAGCGGCGTTAGCATTGACTAGCGGTGCGCTCAGCGGCAGAGTACGGCGCAGCGCTCACGATCAGCACGCCTCCTGCGGACGGCTTGTCGAGCACCGCTGCTTTTGTTTCTGACTGCCGGGAAGCCGGGGTTCAGATTCGTCGAGAAGGATACCCATGTGGATCGGCGGACTGCACGCGACTGGGTGGGCGGCGGCTCACAGTTTGCGACGTTGCGACGTTGCGACGTTGCGACGTTGCGACGTTGCGACGTTGCGACGATCAGATCAAAGAAATGATGATCGACAGTAGAAGGTAAGCCAGATGTACAGCGCATAAGTCGCGGCCGCCGGAGACGGCCGAAGTCTTTCTGCGGCCATCAATTCCCGGCATCGAATGATCGGTGTACACCGGTAGTGGCCTGCCGCAACCTAGGTTTGTCCACTAACAATCCGAGCCGACGAGGTCGTGAACCGGTGGACCGCCGACCGTGCTGGCTGGCGTTCGGGCGCCAGAAGATCATGTCGCCGCGCTGCATCGACAGGGGCCACCGGCCACAGCTACATCACCACGGCCCTTGTCGAACGAGGTCACCGACATGAGTTACGGGACCCGAGCTCGCCGCGTGCATCGAAATTCCGCATCATCGCCACCAACCCCCGACTCGACGATAGCCACGGTGGGTCCGCGCAGCACCACGAAGCACTCGGGTCCCCGACTCGACGATAGCCACGGTGGGTCCGCGCAGCACCACGAAGCACTCCGGTGTGACCAACCCGGGTGGCCGCTCGAGGCGCAGACAGGCCGATAGTTCGGTGAAGAACACCGCATCGACCGGCACCACACGCTCCTTCGAACCCTTGCCGAGCACCCGCAGCCGGCGTCGACCGAAATCCATGTCCGCCAACCGAAGCGACCGCACCTCGGCACTGCGCAGACCGCCGAGCAGCATCGCCCACACCATCGCCCGATCCCGATGGGTGCGCAGCGACGAGACGAACACGTCCGCCGCGTCGGCGTCGAGGGATTCGGGCAGCAACCGCGGCTGACGCACCGGCCGGCCCCGGCCCGGGGCCGGCCGGGCCCGAGATGCCCGAGCAGTCCCCGAGCCGACGGCCGGAGTCCCTGTCCGCGCCGGGGCGAGGGCACCGGATTGTCGGCGCGCACCCCGGTTGTCACCAGGTACTCGAACAACGCCCGCACCGCCGCGATCTGCCGGTTAATCGTCGACGCCGCCGCACGCTGCCGGCCGCGCCTCGGCGCTGCGCCGGGTCGGGGATCACGGCGCACACCCTGCCAGTCGATCCACTCGAACACGATCACCGGCGTCACCGCCGCCAATCCGAGATCGCGGTCGATCAGGAACCAGGTTCAGTGCACGTGCGGATATCCGCCGGTGACACACGCCACCATCGACTACATTGCGCAACGCACAGCGGAAGGCAAGTCCGAGCGCGAGATCATCCGCTGCCTCAAACGCTTCGCCGCGCGCGAGGTTTTCAAGATCATCCAGAATCCGTTGCCAGTGAATAACGGCACTGGCCGACTTCGACAACGTCGCCGAACACTGGCCATCCCGATCACCACGGTGGCAACCGCACACTCGCGGTTCCCTACCAGCGCGTACGACGTCTCAAGATCGGGCCTCGACCCCGACCTCGCCGCCACCTACTCGCGGTGCCTCACCGACCGCGAGCAGCAGTCCAGCTCCCTATCCCTGGCCGACACGGCTTGACAGCAATAGGAGCATTCATCTTCATGGACGCAACCCCCGCCGGATCACGATCGTCCCTCGGCCCGGTCAGCGATCCCCATTTTTCGCCCGCACGCTCGCAGCGTCCAGGATCGCTGCCGTCCAGTCGAGTTCACCGGCGCTACCGAGGCGGTCGAGCACCTCGCGGTGCAGTCTCTCGAACACCCCGGCCGCCGCCCAGACGGTAAACCTTCGGTGCGCGGTAGGAACGGTGACCCCGAACGAGGGCGGCAGATGCCGCCACGCACATCCACTGGTCAGCACGTACACACACGATCGCGGTGAACACCGCCCGATCATCCACCGGTGCCCTGCCACCTCCCTGCGGCCGCGCGGCGCATCGCGGAATCAACGGTTCGACGATCTCCCACAACGCATCCGGCACCAACCGCAGTGACAACCCATCTAACACGCGTCACGTTATGTCCCACATGTCACTTCATCCACATGAGACACGCTCTTAGATTTGCGTGCAGCCGAGGTCAACGGGAATGGCTGCCGCGGTGACGTAGCGTGCCATCGGCGAGGTCAGCCACACGATGGCGTTGCTGATGTCGACGGGCTCGATGAAGGCGTTCGGCAGCATACTCATTGCGTCGAAGAACGGCTGCACATCTTCGAGCGTCACCTTCTCCTTGTCGGGGAGGAACGACTGGAAGAGGTGCGGGTTGTTGACCATGTCCGTCAGCATCGCTGTCGGGTGCACGGTGTTGACTCGGATGTTGTGCTGCCCAAGCTCGCCGGCGAGGCTTCGAGCGAGCCCGACGACACCATGCTTGGCTGCTGTGTAGTGAGCCAGCCCCTGATGGCCCTTCAGGCCGGCGGTCGAACTCGTGATGACTATGCTTCCGCCGTCGCCCTGGTCTATCAGGTACGGAATCGTGGGTGAAATGGTGTTCCATGCACCGGTCAGGCATACATCCACTGTGACGGCCCACTTCTCGGGGGTGATCTCCGGCGCCGGGCAAGAGGTCAACACGCCCGCGTTTGCGCAGACAATATCGATCCGTCCAAGTTTGCTGACGCCGGTCTTGACTGCTTCGCTCATGGCGTTGGCATCACGCACATCGGCCTGGATGGCTACTATGCGCTTACCTTCGGCCTCGACGAGCTTGACCGTGTGTTGGAGATCCTCGGGTGTGGGTCCCGGGTAGACCATCGTCTCCATGTCGCGGCAGATATCGATGGCGATAATGTCGGCGCCTTCCTCGGCGAGGCGGGTCGCGTGCGAACGTCCCTGTCCTCGCGCCGCGCCCGTGATGAGTGCAACCTTGCCTTCGAGCAGTCCCATTTCTGTGTCCTTTCTCTTGTCGCTGCTGTGTGCAGCGATCCATGATGTCGAGTCGTGTGCTGGATTCAGAGTTTGATCGTGACTGTCTTGACCTGGGTGTAGTGGTGCAGCGCCTCGAGCCCCTTTTCACGCCCGATCCCTGACTTCTTGAAACCCCCGAACGGTGTTTCGACGTGATCCATGAGGTACTCGTTGACGGTCACGGTTCCTGCTTGCAGGTGCCTCGGCACCCTGTGGGCGCGTGAGACGTCGGTCGTCCAAATTCCTGCGTAGAGACCGAACTCGGTATCATTGGCGAGGCGAATGGCATGATCCTCGTCGTCGAAGGGCATGACTGCGGTAACGGGGCCGAAGATCTCCTCGCGCATGATCCGCATGTCGGGATTGACGTCGGTGTAGACAGTGGGTTCGACGAACTGCCCTCCCGCTACGGATTCGCCGGATGCCGGGCGGCCACCGACCCTGGCGACAGCGCCCTCTTTAGTAGCGGTGTGGAAGTACTCCTGGACGTGAGTGAACTGAGCGGGTGTGACGATGGGGCTGAGCTCGATACCGGGCCTGACCTGTGACACCACCCCTACCAGCTTGTCGAGGAACTCGTCGTAGACACTCCTTTGCACCAGAATTCGACTTCCGGCGATGCACATCTGACCGGCGAGACCAACGAAGCCAACCATCGATCCGCTTGCCGCGAGGTCGAGGTCCGCGTCGGCGAAGACGATGTTCGCGGACTTTCCCCCGAGTTCGAGTGTGCAGGGGACAACGCGGTCCGCGGCAATCCTGCCGATCGCCCGTCCAGTGCGTAGTGACCCGGTGAACGAGATCTTGCTGACGGCAGGGTGCCGCACGAGCGCCTCACCAACGTCCTGTCCCGAGCCGCAAACAACGTTGAGAACACCGTCAGGCAGACCTGCTTCAGACGCGAGTTTGGCGAGCTCGATTGTGCTCGAAGACGTGTACTCCGAGGGCTTGACCACCACGACGTTTCCGGTGGCCAAGGCTGGTGCTACTGCTCTGGCTGCCTGGTTCAAGGGCGCGTTCCATGGTGTCACGATGGCGACCACACCGAACGGACTGCGTGATGCGTAGGAGTGGTAGTCCGCTCCGAGGCCGATCACTTCTCCGTTGTGCGCGTTGACCAGTCCGCCGTAGAATTCGAAGAATCCTGCAGCTCCCTCGATCTGGGATCGGACTTCTACATCTGTCTGGCCTGTCTCGGAGGATTCGAGCGCGATGAGATGGTCTGCGTTGTTGCGAATGATCTGCGCAACCGCCGTCAGTAGGCGGCCCCGCTCGATTGGACGCCGCGACTCCCAAGCGCCAGCGGCTGCCGAGGCCGCTGTGACTGCGCGGTTCACATCTTCCGGCCCGCCGAGTGCGATCTCACTGACCAGGTGGCCGGTCCGGGGACTGGTTCGGCTGAGGTAGTCCGTTGCCGAATCCGACGTGATGCCGCCAATCCAGTGCCCGACTCGCCGTGCGGACTGGGAGGTCTTGTTATCTGTGCTTGCAGTCATTCTCGTCTCCTTTCCATGCAAATTTGTCTTCGTTTGTCGGCAGATGAGTGCCCGCTTGGTGGCGAACCAACTGCTCGGTGGACGCCCGTCGCGTCCTTTCCGGTGGCTTCATCTGTCCCGCATCTGATACGGAGCTCGAAGTCTGATCTCATCGACGCACATCCCCCGCTGCGCCGAAGCGAAGTTCATCGCTTTCTTTGCGCGTCAGTCCGTCAGAATCGCGTCTCGGTAACGGGTGATCGCCTCTGGCGACAGGCCGTGTACGGTCAGCCAGTTCTCTGCGCCTCCCCATCTGGACTCGAGCCAGTCGAGGAAGGACTCGATCTTTTCCTGGTTTGGGATATGCCGTTCGTACGGAATCGCTTGCAATGCTTTCTCGTAGAAGGATTTGCTCGACACTCGCGCAATAACCTCGGGCAGTCCTATCTCCGTCAGGAGATAGTCCTGCACGATCTCGTTGCGGTCTACACCGGCGAGGGTAAGAAGGATGGCTGCCACCACACCGGTTCTGTCTTTGCCTCCGGCACAATGGAACAACGCCGGGTAGTTGGCAGGATCTGTGAGGATGGCGATGACCTTTACGACCGCGTCGGGGTCAGCGATCAGATACTGGTTGTAGTCGGCGGTCCACGAGTTTCCGGTCGGCAGGCTCAGCGGGATGTTGTGGTAGACGACGCCGTAGCTGCTTTCCCATTCCACTCGCTCGAACTCCACCTCTTCAGTGCGTCTGAGGTCGACGACCGTCCGTAGCCGGAGTGGGTTCGGCTCGGTGGTAGCACCATCGACGTCGAAGAACTCACTGCGGTATAGCTGTTGTGATCGAGTGTGCTGACCAGTTGGTGCGTTGCAGTCTCCGAGGTCGCGGATGTTGTTGGCGCCGTCGAGTGTGATGATTCGTTGGGTGTTGATAATGGTGTCCTTCCGCTCTCGTTTGGGGTCAGAAGAGCCGAGGGCCGTCGGCGGGCCACCGCCCGTGCGCGGCCACCAGGGTATCGATGGAGGTGTTGTCCATGACGACGCCGTAGCCCACCGCTTCGCCGAGCGTCCACTTCATCATCGAGTTCCAGCAGATGCTGCCGGGGTACGCGTACCAGGGCGCACCGACATCGGGAGAGGCGTGGAGGTGGAAATGCCGTCCACGGGTGTCGGTCAGCTCGGCTTCGAGCGTTGCGAGCATCCCGCCGAACCGGTTCGCGGTGTAGTGGCCCTCGACGACGCCATACACCTCACCGTTGTCGAAGACATACCCGTGGGCGACCTCAGTTCGCGCCCTTCCCGGTGCTGTCAGGTCGCGTGGCGCGCGAAAGTGGAAGGCGAGGTCGTCACCGAAGTTGGCATTGATTGAGTTCATGGCCTGGATGCCTTCGGGACGCGGACCCCAGCTTCGGTCCATTCGCTCGATGCAGTCGACGCGGAACTCTCGGCCTCGGATGGTCAGCGTGCCGGTGATCCGCCCGGTCATGTCGAAGTGACCCTTGTAGGCCGACCCGGAACTCGAGTTGGCCAGGCGCTCTTCCTCGGTACGGCCGGCTCGCGGGCTGTGGGCCGGATCGTGAATGTCGAATGGCTCCATGACACCGTTCCAGTCGACATGGATTTCTGTCCCGTCGGTTCCGACGTAGTCGATGCGGTAGTCGCGCGGCGGCGTGTGAGCGGTGATCTTCAGCCCCATCGGTGAGTCGAGCTTTGCCCATTCGACGGGCGCCGGGAGGTGGTTCCGTACGTTGTAGTGCAGCAACTCGGACCTGGTGTCGGTGAGCGATCCGTACACGTAGACCTCGTTGGTCATCACGCCGAGCTCGGGGCGGACCACAACATATACGTGCGCGAGGAGGTGCTCCTCCGGCACCGGCACCGGGAAGAAGTAGGTTTCGGCCCATTCGTATCCTGCGCCGGGAGGGTTCTGGTATTTCAGTTCATCAGCGGTGATCACGGTTCATTCCTTCTGTTTGCGTGGACGGTCAGATCGCGAAGGCCGTTTCGATCGACGGAACCTTCGACGGGTCCGGCTCCCAGCCCTGCGGCAGGACCCAGGCGCGGCGGGCGTCGAGGATCGGCTCGGATGCGATCAGGACGGTCCGCTCGATCCGGTCTCTCGTCGCGGAGTCCGCCGTAATCGTCGCGCGGACCAGCGCCGAGATGACCCCTGCCAGGCGTTCGGTGGCTGTCTCGAGATCGGGTACCTTCGCTCCTGCCTCGCGCAGGAGCCGCTCGCCCTCGGCGAGCGCCGATGCGAGGGCGTCCGCGATCTCGGACGACACTGTCGGTGCGTCGGAAACGAGTTCGCGTCCCAGGGACACGTTGTGGTGCAACTGGAATCGGATACGGTCGTAGTAGTAGTCGAGTCGGCTCTCGAGCTGAGCGATGAGCTTCGAGACAATACGTGCCTGCTCGAGAGCGAGGGGGTGCCCCGGATCGATTGCAGGAATGACTACTTCATCGAGCGCCCGCACTGCAGCGGTGAGGGCATTCTTCGTGGTGTTCACCATCAGTTCTCCTCCAAGAGTGCGGTACGCATCTCGTCTGCAATCAGATAGGCGGCGCCTTCGAGCCAGGCGAGTAGTACATCCTGGTGCGAGCGTCCGAGCCGGACCACTCGGTACGCCGAACCCAGCGTCGAGACGACCAGCTGGTAGCTGTTGAGCACCCGGTAATAGCGGAGCCTCTTCTGATCGACGTTCAAACCGGAGACTTCGGTGTACTGCCGGTAGAACTCGTCCAGAGGGATGAGACCGGACACCAGAAAGGTTCCGTCGGCGTCGTAGTTGCCGAACTGGAGCAGCGTGATCCACGCAAGATCGCGATGACGGTCCCCGAGGTGTCCGCGCTCCCAGTCCAGCCAGACGTTGATCCGGCCGGTGGGCTCGTCGAACAGGAAGTTTCCCGTTCGGTAGTCCCCGTGGATAACGCTCACGCGGTCCAGGATTGGTGCGTTTCGCTCGAGCCAGTTCGCCGCGACCTCGAGGATCGGAAACTCCTCGCCTCGGTCTTCCTCCCACACCCGGCGTGCGCGGTTGAGTTGCGCTAGCGCGCTTTGCGTCGTCCCTGTCTCTGGGTGATCAAATGAGGGCAGATCGGCGGAGGACGCATCGAAGGTGTGAATCGCGGCAAGGTGCTCGACGAACTGACGCCCGAGGGATGCCCTGAGCTCGGGGGTGAACTTACTGCCGACTCCGGTTGCTCGGCCCTCAACGTTGCTGGGAACCGTGACACCAGCTGAGAACTCGTACACGAGCGCAGGTTCCGGGAACCAGCGGCCCTCATCATCGACCCAGAACGCCCGCGGCACCGGCACAGTTCCCGCGAAAGCATTGATCAGTTCGAGTTCCCGCTTGCGACTGGTCGCGTTCAGCGATTCCTGCGGTTCCATCCTGATGACCATCTCTGTGGTCGTGCGCGTTCCCTCATCTTCCCATTCGAGGGTGAACGCCATCTGGATCTTCGACGCTCCGCCGGAGAGCCACCGCTGCCGCGACACCGTGAAGTCACCCTCGACGTGGGCCTCGAGGAAGTTCTGGAGGCACTCCGAGAGATTCTCCAACGACACTGCCTGAGCACGCGGAAGAGCTCGCCGGCGGAGTTTGCGTCGCAGCAACTCTTCGAACTCGCGCTCGGTCGGGTACGCGGTTTCCATTCGCCCGGCGAAGTCGTCGGCGGGCTGATCCCGGAAGGCATCGTCGATACCGAAGATGGCTTCCAGATGTCGGCTTCCGTGATCTTTCAAAATCACACTCACTGTCTTAATCTCCTTTTTCTCGAAAGCTCAGCAACAGAGGCGTTCTCGCGAACCTCGATTGCTCATACAGGTGCCGCGTCCGGATCGACTCGGGCTGCCTCAGGATGCGTCGGGGCCGATCCGCCGGGGGAGGTCGGAGCTTGCGAATCTCGGGTGGTGATCAAGAGAACCGCGCAACCGACCAGTAGGAGGGCGGCGAGCGCCCACAGGCTGCCATCGAGCGAACCTGTCATGTCGCTAATGCGACCGGTCACGATGGGGCTGACGAAGCCACTGAGGTTTCCGACCGAGTTCACCAGTGCGATACCACCTGCAGCGGCCGCGCCGGTCAGCATACTAGACGGGATAGAGAAAAAGATCGGGGCAGCGGAAAAGATTGCGCCCGTTGCGATAGACAACAGCGTGACCGTGGCGATGAGGCCAGAGACCTGAGTTGCGGCTATGAGTGCTACCACAGCGACAAGCGCGGCGCCTGTGATGTGCCAACGGCGTTCTCCGGTTCGGTCGGAGTGCCCGGCGATCGCGACCATCGCGCCCGCGGCGCAAAGGTAAGGTATGGCGACAACGAGCCCGAGCTGCCACGAGGGGAGATCGCTCTGCTCCGAGATGAGCGTGGGGAGCCAGAAATTGACGAGGTACACGCCAGCGGTCAGGCAGAAGTAGACGAAGCACAGGGTCCACACCTTCGCCGACGCGACAGCCGAGAGGAAAGACCCGTGCCGGCCCGCACTCTGCTGGGCTACTTCGACCGCGTCCTCCAGATAGTCCTTCTCAGCCGGGGTCAGCCACTTCGCCGTCGCGGGCTTGTCAGCGAGAACCTTGAACACCATCATCCCAAGGATGACTGTGGGAATTCCTTCGAGGAGGAACATCCATCGCCATCCGCTCATGCCCATCCAGCCGTCCGTGACAGAGAGGATGAAACCGGACAGCGGCGCCCCGATCACTCCGGCCACGGCGGAAGCGGTGAAGACCATCGCAATCATGCGCGCGAGTCGATGTCCTGGATACCAGTAGGTGAGGTACAGGAGCATCGCCGGAACGAACCCGGCCTCGAAGGTGCCAAGTAGGAACCGGAGAATGTAGAACGAGGCCTCCGAGTTGACGAACATCATCGCCGAGGACGTCAACCCCCACAGGACCATGATCCGGAAGAGGGTCTTCCTGATGCCGATCCGGTGCATCATGAGGTTGCTCGGCACCTCGAAGAGGAAGTAGCCGATGAAAAACAGGCCAGCACCCAGACCGTATGCGGTGGCGCTGAACTCGAGCTCGTCGGCGAGAGCCGCCTTGGCGAATCCGACATTCATCCGGTCGATGTATGCGAAGCAGAACGCGGCGAAGAGGAAGGGCACGATTCTCCGCGCCACTTTTCGATAGACATGAGCCCCTACAATGGGTCCATCGGATTGGTCGGTTGTGTACATCTGGTCTCCATGGTTGCCAGGGTCGACCCGCCGCGATGACGGGTTGATGTGGGGAGTTCGAGCGACCTGCTCGATTGTGGTTGTCGATGAGTCAGACACGACTTGACGCTGTTGGCATTCGTTGCATCAGAGGGGCCCGTCCTCCGCCGTATATGCACGGTGAGTGCGTGACTCGGCTGTGCTCCGCCCCGGCAAGCACTGGTGGTGGGTCAAGCCTCGCGAGCAGCGCTGTGGCGTGGATGAATTCACACCTGATCACGGCATGTACGCTCCCCCGTTCACATCGATCACTGCGCCGTTGATGTACGAGCTCTGTTCGGAAGCCAGGAATCCCACAGCCGCCGCAATCTCCCCCACTTCCCCCACACGCCCGAGCGGAATCGAGTTGACAGCGGACTGCACCACTTCGGGGGTGGCCTTGTTCGCGAGCGGTGTCGAGATCCTTCCGGGCGCGACGGTGTTCGAGGTGACACCGCTGTTTGCCGCCTCGCCGGCAGTGAACCGGGTCAATCCGAGCAGGCCCGCCTTGCTGGCGCCGTATGCCGAGTTGGCGCCTGGGTAGTACATGTGCGCTGCCCGGGAAGCAATGTTGACGATCCGGCCCCACCCTCGCGCCTTCATACGTGGAAGAAATCCTCGTGTCAGCAGGAATGGCGCTGTCAGGTTGATCGCGAGCGTGCGGTCCCAGTCGTCGTCCTCGAGCTCGTCGACCGGTGGTTGCTCACCATTCGGGAGGTACACATTGATACCCGCGCAGTTGATCAGGGCGTCGCATCCGTCGTAGGTGCTGTGCATCCAGTCGACGAACTCACGCAGTGCCGCTCGGTTTGCAAGATCGGCGTGGTAGGTGAAAGAACCGTGCTGCGCATCCGTAAAACCAGCCTCGAATTCCGCGGCGGGTACACGGTCGACGGCAACGACGACGTATCCGTCGTCGGCGAGGCGCGTGCATACGGCTCGGCCGATGCCGCCCGCGCCGCCCGTCACGACGGCAACGCGATCACGCTGTGCCATGGATGTCCCCTTTTGTTGACCTGAGATGGCCGCTGGTCCGTACCGCTTCGGATGCCGAGACGGCCACCCGGGCAGGGACGCGAGGAACGGACCCGAGGGCCTCGTATGGTGGCGCTTCCTGCCCGATGCGCTCTATACAATCACACTGTGATGGCAGTCACTGAGAGTCTGGGGACTCGGCATCGGCAGGACATTTGTCGTATCCGCGACGCGGCGACGACGTCTATCTGTCCACTTTTGCGCTGCACATCTGGCCAGTTCGCAGTACTCGTGACGGGCTCGGCGGGGTCACGCTCACCACACTGCTGTGAGAGTCGCCCGACGCCGCTACCGGAGTGCAGCTCTCATGCTTCCTTGCCATCTCTGTTGGCACTGCGCTCCCGACACGCTGCATCCCGCCATAACCGACCGGTTGGTAGTCAGCGCCATCAGAGCCGAGCACGGCGTGCGGTGCACCCGAACGGGCAACCCCTCGGACGCGTACGGCTCGAGGATCCTGGCGTCACCACTTCAGCTGTCACAGCTGGCGCCTTCGGTGGCTTAGAGTCGACCCACGCGCCCACCGGCCGGGCTACCCGTTCGGCTTGGACCACACGTCCCCGGTCGGTCCCGTAGATCCCCTCTCCCACTGAAGAACTGTGCTGACATGACATTCGACGAGTCCATCACCTCGGCTGCCCTGCGGGCGCTGATCGATCGCAGTGACGACGGGCTGGCAATCCTTGATCCCCAGGGGCGGTTTCTCGCCGTGAACCCGGCCGGATGCCACCTCCTCGGCGCAGCGGTGTCAGACCTCATTGGTCGCAGGTCAGCCTTCGATGTCGAGGCCTCCCGTCTCCGCGACGGATCGGCACCGGCGAGGAACTTCGAGGGCTCGGTGTGGATAGCTGCTACGGAGATCGAGTTCGAGCTCGCCGCAGTCGACCTCGAACACGGGTGCGGCAATATCGTCCGTTTCGGGCCGACCAGTTCGGCGGTGCGCGACACGCGAGCACTCGAGGCCTTCACCCGAACGGCAGCGACGATTGCGTACGAGAACAGGCTCGATGTCGTTCTCGACAAGCTTGCTGAGGAGGTTCGGGAGACGGTGGGGATGGCGACGTGCGCGGTGATCCTGGTCGACGAGAAGAGTGGGTCGTTGAGGCACGCCGGCACCTCGGGACTTCCCGAAGACTACGGTGAGCGGATCGAGCAGTGCAGGCTGCTCGGGGCACCTCTCGCAACCACCCGGGGGATCGAGGAGGCGCGGGTTATCATCGCGCGCGGCTTCGTCAAGGAGGCGCTCGCGGACCCCCGGTGGAAGCCGGTGCACGCAATCCTGCGGACCATGGATTGGGACACGTACATCGTAGCGCCGCTCATCGCGCGCGAGAAGGTGATCGGGGCACTCGGCGGCTTTCTCACCGAAGATCGCGAGCCCGACAAGCGCGACATCCGCTTCATCGCGGCAATGGCCGACCAAGCAGCGATCGCCGTCGCCAACGCCCGGATGTTGTCCCGACTCGAACTCCAGGCGGCACGCGAGGAGCGCCGCAAGCTCGCCCGCGACATGCACGACTCCGTCACCCAGGCACTCTTCTCGCTCTCCCTGCGAACCAAGGCTCTCGAGTTGAGCGTCAAATCAGGCGAGCAAGTCAACCTTCCGGAGCAACTGAGTCAGATCCACACACTGGTGACCGGTGCCCAGGCGGAGATGCGCGCGTTGATCATGCACCGTCGACCGGCCCCACTCGACGAGGAGGGATTCGTTTCGGCGGTCCGCAAACATCTCGCCGCCGTAGCGGCTCGCGAAGACATCACCATCTCCGTGGAATGTGACAACGAGTTCTACGAGCTCGACGCGACGGTAGAGGAGGACCTTTTCATGGTGATCAGCGAAGCAATGCACAACGTGGTCAAACACTCCCGAGCCCAGTCTGCGTCCGTACGCATCCGCCGAGACGATGACGACGCATCGACACTGACCATCACCGTCGTCGACGACGGAGTCGGGATCCCCGATCGCCGAGACAGTCAAGGCACCTACGGTCTGCTCTCGATGACCGAACGAGTGACGGCCCACAACGGCCGTATTACCGTTACGCCAGGTGAGGGCTGCGGCGAACGCCGCGGAACCATCGTGTCAGTATCGATCCCGTGTCTGACGCAACACAGCTGAAGTCCCACGTCAGGAAACCGAGGTAGATCCATTGTCCGAGATCACGGTATTCATCGTCGACGATCATGCGCTGGTACGCCACGGCCTACGCGCATTCCTGCAGACCCAAAAGGATGTCACGGTCGTCGGTGAAGCAGAGAACGGGAAGCAAGCCGTCCACGAACTCCGCGCACGCGGGACGACGCAGACCCTGCCCGACGTCGTCCTGATGGACCTCGTCATGCCCGAACTCGACGGTGTCGGCGCAATTTCGACTCTGCACACGGAGCTCCCCGACCTCAAGATCGTGGCGCTGTCGAGCTTCTCCGAGACCGAGCGGGTACACGCTGCGCTGCAGGCCGGCGCCACAGGCTATCTCCTGAAGAACTCCGATCCTGAAGAGATCTCGGCCGCAATCCGGTCCGCACAGCGAGACCAGGTCCACCTCGATCCCGCGGTCGCCCGGGTGCTCGCCCGATCAATGCGCACGAGCCCCGCCACCGCACTGTCGGCGCGCGAACGCGAAGTACTCGCGCTGGTCGCCCAAGGGAACTCGAACCAGGAGATCGCCGACGCCTTGTTCATCAGCGAGCGCACCGCGCGCACACACGTCAGTCACATCATCTCGAAGTTGGGATTGTCCTCCCGAATCCAGGCCGCACTGTGGGCGATCAAGCAAGGAATCGTCACCATCTCATAGTGCCCGGCAACTGTCTGAATTGCCATCGCCTGGTCACCAGCATATGGCGACCAGGTCCTCTCGAAGCACGATTTCTCGGCTGGACCCGGATGATCCGCGAAATCGCCAGCCACCGCGATGCCCACAGCAACCACCCCACCCATCTGATGCGACGGGCCGTCGACTCCCAGTAACGGGGCCAGGTGCTCTCGCACTTGATCCGTGCCCAAGCGGATCCTCGCGTCCGTATACGCCGTACCGGGCCCGGCAGTGCACCGATGTGGGGTTTCGGACGCTGTGTCTGGGCGGTGCACGCCCGATCAGCCTGCGCCCCTCGACGCCGGTACGTCATTTGTCTCCCACAACAGGAGTCCCAGGACGCTTCAGTGATCCGCACCATCGCGGTTGACTGTGGTGATGCGAATCGCGTGCACAACGCTGGCCGGTCCGTCCTGCGCGAGCAGTGAGGCGAATCGACCGAACGCAGCTCGGACACAGTCGGCACTACGTCGAACACGCCCTGCGCGAAGTACGCCCACTGTGACTACTGCTGCCACAGAGAGGATTTGAAGGAGCACCATGACCGGTCCACTTAACGGCGTACGCGTCGTCGACCTCACCGCGGCTCTTGCCGGGCCCTACTGCACGATGATCCTCGCCGACCTCGGCGCCGACGTGATCAAGGTCGAACCACCCGGCGGTGAGGTCACACGCCGGGTAGGGCCCTACCCGCTCCAGGATGCCGGGCAGCAGCGACCGCTCGGCGGCTACTTCCAAAGCGTCAACCGCGGCAAGCGCAGCATCGTGCTCGACCTCAAGTCCCCCAGCGGACATGCCGAACTGATCGAGCTGGTTCGAACGGCCGATGTGCTCGTCGAGAACTTCGGCCCCGGCGTAGTCGATCGCCTGAACATCGCGTACGACTCTCTGAGGGAGGCGAACCCACGACTGGTGTACGCCTCCCTCAGCGGATTCGGTGCCGCATGGGCGGGCAAAAGTCCGTACATCGACTGGCCCGCGATGGACATCACCGTCCAGGCGATGGCGGGCGCGTTGAGCATCACCGGAACCGAGGACGGCAAGCCCGTCAAGATCGGTCCCGGTGTCGGCGACATCTTCCCCGGAACGATGCTCGCCGTCGGGATCCTGGCCGCGTTGCACGAGACGGCACGAACCGGCCGGGGCCAGCAGATCGACGTGGCGATGTTCGACGCGATGCTTTCGCTGTGCGAGCGAATCGTCTATCAGCACTCGTACACCGGTGCAGTCCCCAAGCCCATCGGTAACACCCACCCGATCCTTACCCCGTTTGATGTGCTCGAGACCAAGGATGGCTGGATAGCCATCGCCGCGACAACCCAACTGAGGTGGGAGGCGCTCTGTCGGATCATGCAGCGCCCCGAACTGATCGACGATCCCCGGTTCCGCAACGAGACCTGCCGAGTCGAGCATCGCGGCGAGATCCGGACAATCCTCGACGCCTGGGCAGGTGATCTTACGCGCGCGGAGATGAGCGAGAAGCTCGGCGGGAAGGTTCCCTACGGGCCAGTCAACGACATCCGTGACATCTTCGACGATCCGCATGCTTGGGCCCGCGACATGCTGGTCGAGATCGATAACCCCGGCTCCTCCCAGAAGGCGATCATCGCCGGACAACCAATTAAGTTCAGCCGAACACCCTCGACGGTCGCGACACGCGCCCCGCTCCTGGACGAGCACGCCGAGGCGATCCGGCACGAGGTCGAACAGCGCGAACTCCAGGAGACCCGCCGATGACAACCAACGGAAAGCACAGCACCGAGTTCACCGAACTCGTCGACAGCCTGCGCAGTGCACCATTTGCGGCGGACACCACGACCGTCCCTGAGCTCAGGGCGAACTTCGAACGCTTCGCCGCTTCCTTCTACGACCCGCCGCCCACCGAATTTGTTGCCGACCGCGCCGGGAACGTACCGGTCGAATGGACATACACGCAAGGATGCGACCGTTCCCGCGTCGTGATGTACCTCCACGGCGGTGGGTACAGTATCGGCTCCATTCCCGCCTACCGTGACATGTGCGCCCGGATATCTCACGGCACCGGGGCAGCAGTGTTGTCGGTGGACTATCGACTGGCCCCCGAGCACCGATTCCCGGCCGCCGTCGATGATTCGGTCGCCGCCTACCGTTGGCTCCTCTCCAAGGGATTCGCTCCCGCACAGATCGCCTTCGCGGGAGACTCCGCTGGTGGTGGTCTCACCGTTTCAACGCTCGTCGCGCTCCGAGATGCGGGCGCCGAGCTTCCGGCTGCAGCCGTGTGCATCTCACCGTTGACCGATCTCGCCCACACGGGTGCCTCGGTGCACGAGAAGGCGCACGCCGATCCCATCGTCACCCCGGAGGGCAGCCACGCCTACGGGGTGCGATACCTCGGCGAAGACGGAAATCTTGCCGACCCGCTCGCGTCTCCCCTCTACGCAGACCTGCACTCGCTGCCGCCGATACTGATTCAGGTCGGGACCTCCGAGTGCCTCCTGGACGATTCCCTGCGGCTGGCACGAAAACTACGAGACGCCGGCTCATTGGTCGATCTCGATGTCTGGCCCGAGATGATCCACATCTTCTCGTTCTTCGCCTCCCGCATCCCCGAGTCACGACGGGCCCTGGACTACGTGACGTCCTTCATCGCCGAACATCTCGGTCCACGCCCGACGGCCTGACCGAACACTACTGTTCCCTCGCCGATACGGAGTGTCATTCCTTGCTCGACAACCGAAACCGCACGATTCACGACATCACGCTTCCGGCGCAACCGCCGAAGTTGCGGCCGCCGTGGACTACACGAGAACGCGAGGACATCCTCGCAACGGCACGGGATTTCAGCTACTCTCAGGTTCTGCCGACCGCCAATCGTGTCGATCGCACCGAGCAAGCGATTCCTCCCGAGCTGATAGACCAGCTCGCGGACCGCGGATACTTCGGGATCACCATCCCGACCGAGTACGGGGGCCTCGGGTTGGGAGTCTTCGAGTACGCCATGATCTCCGAGGAACTGTCCCGGTCCTGGATGAGCGTCGCATCGATCATCGCCCGCGGCCAAGGGCTGGGGACTCGGTTCAAAGATCCTGGCCGCCGGACAGAGCTCACCCGGCGCAGCGCGGCCGGCCGCTGGATCGGGGCCGCAGCATTCTCGGAACCGGAGTCCGGATCGGACCTCGGATCGGTCCAGACGACCGCCCGCCGCGAGGGTAACCGCTACATCATCGATGGCCGTAAGCGGTGGTGCGGCAATGCCTTCGAAGGCGACTTCATCCTGGTCATGTGCCGAGTCGTGGAGTCGTCGGGACAGCCCGGACCGATCCGAACCTTCGTCCTCGACAAGGAACGTAATAGCTTTCCAGTCGGGGTCACCGGTGAACCCATCGACAAGATCGGCTACCACGGAATCATCAGCTGGGATCTGACCTTCACCGGCGTCGTGGCGAGCGAGAACTCCATGGTCGAACCCTTCGGGTTCGCCGGCGCGCAGGGCATGGGATTCAAGGCCGTGGAAGACGGCCTCAACATCGCACGCGTCCAAACTGCCGCTCGTGCAGTCGGTCTCGCGCGCGCGGCACTGGAGGATTCCGTCGACTATCTTCAGTCACGGGTACAGTTCGGATCTCCGCTCGGCCAGTTCCAGGCGCTGCGCTTCACCATCGCGGAAATGGCAGCGAAAGTCAGCCAGGCCCGAGCTTTCTACCAGCACGTCGCACACCTCATGGACTGTGGGGTCGCCTGCGAGCAGGAAGCCGCAATGACGAAACTGCTGGCGACAGAGATGGCCGTCGAGGTCACCGGCCAGGCTCTCCAACTGCACGGAGGAAACGGGTACACCCGCGACCTGGCTATCGAGCGCTACTGGCGCGACGCCCGCCTGACCACCATCTTCGAAGGCACCAGTCAGATACAGCAGAAGATCATCAGTGACCGCATCCTGCCGCGTGAAAAGCGAGGCTGACCGAGCGGTCAGAGACACCACCGTTGCCAAAGGAGACAGAATGAGCACACCACTTTCGGGTCTGCGCGCCGTCGTTACCGGCGCCGGCAGGGGCATCGGCCGCGCTACCGCGATCACCCTCGCCGAGCAGGGCGCCGACGTCGCGGTCGTCGACGTCGATCTACACTCCGGACGCGACATACCCGGTGAAGCAGACGACCCGACCACCGAGGCTATCGCTGCCCTAGGGTCCCGAACGATAGGAATCGAAGCAGACCTGACCCTGGAGGCGAGTGCCTCGACGGTGATCGACGAGGTCGTGTCCGCATGGGGCGGACTCGACGTGCTGGTCAATGTTGCAGGCGGCGCCATCACACCATTCGAAGGTAGCCAGGCGAGCGTCACCAGTCCCACGGACATCCGGAGGGCACTGGACGTGAACCTCATGTCAGCGATCTACCTGTGCCAGGCAGCAGTGCCGGCCCTGAGCCATTCGCCGAGCCCCTCGATCGTGAACACCACGTCGCTGTCAGCGCAGGGCGTCCTGCCCGGCGGCTCCTACGCCGGTTACGCTCTGTCGAAGGCCGCTCTCGCGCACTACACTCGATACCTCGCCGAAGACCTCGGTCGCCTGAACATCCGCGTCAACGCGGTGTCCCCGGGCTACATCATGACGGGCAGAGTCCGGGCAAACTCGACGGCAACCGGTTATGCCGACAAGGCCACCGACAGTGCACTGAACAGGCTCGGTGAACCCGAAGACGTCGCCGGCACAGTGGCATTCCTTGTCTCACCACAGGCCTCCTACATCACAGGGCACATCCTCGCGGTCGACGGGATGACCCGCCTCGCGTGACCACGTCGCCCCGCGATCAGCGGAGCCGGTTAGTCCGCGGCCCCCGTCGCTGGTGGCAGTCCACTCACGGCCGGATGCACCCCGAGGCTCGGCCTCCGCGGCTCTCGATCTCGATCACGTCCAAAGCCGATGTCGAGAGCCGCGCCGTATCTCCCGGGAACCGACCCCGGCGGAGCTTCTCCTCGGTCGGGATCGCGAACCATCGCTCGACCTGACACTGCCAGCACGAGTACGTGAGGGCGAAGTGCATGTGGAAATGAGGCTGAGCAGCAGGTCATTTCGCAATTGGGATGGTTCGGGGGTGGCGTAGTCGTCGCAGACTGGGTGCACGTCGAGCCGTCGGGAATCTGCTTGTCCAGCCTGGTGAGGAATTCTTGACCCCTACAGGGCGGTGACGACGGTGGATCGATCAGTACACCCGGTGATGGGGGGTGAAGACGGTTTCGCCGCTCACCGAGCCAGTCGAGGTTGCCGCGCAGGGGGATCAGGTTGTCGACACCCCACCTCCTCTCTTGCAAAGATGGCGGCGATGTTGGAGGCGGCGAAGCACAACGTGCCCGCATTACCGCGTTTCGCGGGCGCACTAGCAGAAGATCTGGTCGAATAGTCCGAGAGTGGCTCAACAAGGAGATCAAGCGGCGGACCGATGTCGTGAAGCTCTTCCCGAACCAAGCGACGCTCCTTCGGTTGGCGACCGTCGCCGACGTCAGCATGGACGAACCTGGCGCGATGATCGCGGCCCCGGAACACGCCGCCAGATACTCACCCAGAAGGCGGGAAGGGTGCTCGAAATCAGCTGGCATTCAGCACACCTCGTTGATCAATACACACTTATCCGAAGTACACGAACCACGGGATTCCATCGTCTAATGTGGTCGGTCGAACCAGCCCACTCGACGCACCGCGGACGACCTTCAGGGTTTCGCCAACGGCGGCCACGCATCCGGATTCACGAGAAATCCGAAAGCGTCCGGGCGACGTCCGTCAACATCGGTGAACTCGTACTCGTGGGCGAGCCCGACGACGCTGAAAACTCGTCCCGTCTTCGTCATCACATCAGGATCCGCCGCCAACGCAACGGCTGCTTTGCCGACATACAGAGGGGTTTCGGTGATCGCATGCAGGTCAGCCTCCGTGGCCGCCTCGCCAGAGATTGCATCGGGTGGCGCAGCGCCAGCGCGTCTGCTCGCGACGACGCGTGTGTTGTGGATCAGCGCTGAAGCGAAGGAGGGTGAAAAGTTCGTCGACACCCGCTCCGTACCGACCAGGCCCGGCCAGATCGACACGATTGAAATGCCGCGGTCGTCAAGCTCCAGCGCCATGTCTCTCGTCATGCGATCGATACCCGCCTTCCCCACGCCGTAGGCCACCGAGTTGAAGTAGGCATAGGCGCCAGCGGATGAGATGTTCACGATCAGGCCCTTCGACTGCAATAGAAGGGGAATCGCCATCACGATTGACACGTAGTGCGAACGTAGCCCTACATTTATGGGACGATCCCATGCGTCGATCGGTAGTTCCCAGAATTTCGCACCTTCCGCCTCCTGTGAGCGTCCCGAGGCGATTGCGGGAGCGTAGGCGTTGTTCACTAGAACATCGAGTGATCCCGACTCGCCGTTGATCCGCTCGAACAGCTCCTGTACCTGAAGATCGTCCCCGTGGTCGCAGGCAACCCCGATCCCGCGACCACCAGCCGCTTCAATCTCGCCCACTGTCTCGTCGAGAGAGCCGGGCCATGACCCGCCGGAGCGCGTCGTCCTGCCTGTTACGTATACCGTGGCACCAGCACGGGCGAGTTCCACTGATATTCCCTTGCCGATCCCGCGGGTCCCGCCCGTGACTAGTGCAACTCTGCCGCTGAGGATGCGTTTGTTATCCATGAATCTCCCTGCGATGTGTGTGGCGTTATCCAGAACCGAAGGGCTGTCCCTTGCGCGTTGTGACGTCGGAGCCCATGAGCGTGTTCGAACGAAATACTGTGCTCGGCATCGGTCATGCTCGTAGTGGAAGTATGGGTGCTACCGGAAGCACGGCTCTTCATACGCGAGGGGCCGCACGTTCCTATCGGCCACCTTCAAAACAGGGCAGGCGAGCTATAGCCCCAACTTAACTCCTCGGCAACCCGCGAAGTTCCGCTGCGTTCGACCCGACACCACCGTCGAAAACGACTGGAGGAGTTAGTTAATGCCCTCGTCAAATGGCGCGGGTACAGCATTTCACCAGTGAATGATGAGAACACGCACCAAGCTATGTAGCAGAAGAGTATCTTGTCAACCACAAACTGCCGAGTTAGGCTGAGTCCAGTCCCCACGGGTTCGTGGAATCTACGAAAGTTAAGGGTTACATGAAGTTTCATCATGTCGCGCTCTTTGTCAGCAACCTGGATACCGCACTGAAGCTGTGGGTAGACGTGCTCGACTTTAAGGTTGTCGCGCGCGGCGTTATCCCGACGCCGGCGACCAGTGATGATGCACGAATCGAGGCAAGCGCGCTCGATGACATTTTCGGCGTAAAGGGCGCGAAGTCACACTTTGCACTCTTGAAGTCGGTCGGCAATGCGCTGATTGAGCTGCAAGAGCCGATCATTCCTGCGATCATCGCCACGCCCCGGGAGAACCTGAGGTACGGGCACACTGGCATTCACGAGGTGGCGTTCCTCGTGGATGATGCGCAGGAGTGGTTCGACCGGGTAAAGGCAGCAGGCTACGAAATGCAGACCGATTATGTGTGGCCGTGGGCCGGCAACGGCAAGTCGTTTCTGTTCTACGACGCCGACGGAAACATGATCCAGTTCAACCAGCAGGCATCTGGCAGTACGCCCGCATGGCGTTCGTAATTGCCTCCCGTCCGAAATGGCAATCTCCTCCGTCCTTCCCGTCTGCCAGTCCGGACACGAGGAGGAGGCGCAGCTTCAGCCTCGACATCATTGGGCAATCAGCAGGAGTGTTCGTGTCAGGAAAAGTCGACAGGTTGTGTCTACTGACTATTGCGCCGGCGAGTTCCCGCCGCACGCCGCAGCCGGGGGTGGCGCGATGAATGAGCAACTGCGCGAACTATTGGATCGGGAACAGATCCGAGAACTTCTAGCGCGGCTCGCTCGTAGTCTGGACAGGGTGCATGTGCAGGGCATCCTCGACTGCTACGCAAAGGAGTCCACCAATGACTACGGCGCTTTCATCGCATCGGGAGCTGAGTTTGCTGCGAGGCCAAGTCGTCAATCGCTCAACAATGTCGCGACAAACCACCTTCTGGGACAATCCGTGATCGAGCTGGCGGGAGACGTCGCGCTCTGCGAGACCTACTTTCGTGCCATCACCGTCGAGCGCATCGACGAGGATCTCCGTCAGACCGACCTCGCGGGACGCTATCTCGACCGCGTCGAACGCCTCGAAGGCATTTGGCAGCTCGTCGAGCGCGTGGTGCGGATGGATTGGGTGAGCTCGCAACCTGTTCAGGGATGGGCAGCAATGTCCCGGTTTGGGCAGGGAAGTCGCTGGCCGGATGACCTGGTGTACACCCGCGCAGAACCCGGGAAGCCATAATGCAGCAGGCAGTCAGTCTACAGGTAGATTGGGAGACCAAGCTTTTGACGTGCGTCAGGGATCCGCATTCGAGGTGGGTGGGTTCTCGACGGTCGCCGCGGTGATCGTTACTTCCAGCTCGATGGTTCACAGAGGGCTTCGGCGACGAGGCCAGTAGTGTCGTGGGCCCTGCCAGGTGGCCTCACGTACCCATACCGGACTGCTGCGCGTATCAGCTGGAGGACTCGTGTGGTGCGGCGAGTCTGTTCAGGGCACGGTGAATGCTGTCGAGACCCGCGGCCATGTCGACTTCGTCGGCGTCGAGCATCCATCGGTATGCGAGACCTCGGAGAAGGTTCACCATCAGTTCTGCCAGATCACGGGGGTCGACGCCTGCGGCGAGTCGGCCAACGCCCGCCCCTCTGGCGATGACGCTCTCCATGTCTGACAGGAAGTCCCGGTGGAGGCCGGCGACGAACTCCTGCAGTCCGACCGAGGGATTGAGCGACTCAAACAACAAGGCGTAGAAGCCTCGCAGAGATTGCGGCGAGTTCTCAGCATGGGCTCGAATGGAGACAAGGATCGTATCCACCGCGTCGATGCCCACCGAGTCGCCAAGGGTGTCAGAAATCTGTACGTGTCCGAAACGCTGTGACAACGTCGTGATGAGTGACTGTAGAAGGTTGGCCTTGGTGCCGAACCGTCGAGTGACGAGGCCATGGCTGTACCCGGCTCGCTTTCCGATTTCAACCAGGGTCGTGCCTTCATAGCCACGTTCAGTGATCAAATCAGCGGTGGCCTGAAGGAGCCTCTGAGTCGAGAGGGACGAGCGGTCCTCCTGCGTTCTCCGGGGCCGCCTCGATCCGCTCACGGTGCTGGTCACTGTCGCTGCTGACTCTCCGTCTCCCATTTTCCAGATAGTAGTTGCCAAGATACTCACCGGCGAATGGATCGAGCCATCGGCAGATGCCTCGTTTCAGCTCCTTGGTGCGGGACGGGAGGGGAGGGATTCTCTTGATGTCCTATGTGATAGGTCGGTTGTGAAGCCAGCAGTGAGGGTGGCCCCGGGTCCCCATAGCAGTTGACTGCCAGGGCTGTGAACTGCTGATCCGGGCGAGCAGCCCCGGCCGAACGTGAGAGGGCCGCCCTGCCGGAGGTTGCGAACGGAAAATTCTGAGCCAGACCGCCAAAATCCGAGCATTCCGGCACGCTGCGCTCAACCCGTCGCCGCACACCCGTCGCTCAGATTCCGCTCGAGCCCGGATGCCGCCTGCGACAGCTTCTGCCTGCCTATCCCCGCCGGCATCGTCGGCGCGGGTTCCGCCCGGGCGGGGCGTACCTGCGTCACGATCTAAAGATGGCGGTGAACAAGAAGTAGTGCACCGGCTCCGGCGGGACGGAGGCCGACAGGCACGCGCAGCCCACGCGAACGCGCCAGCGTGAACGCGGTCCCGTATTGAGGTCGGGCGCCGGATGGTGTGTGCTGGACTTCCAGTTCGACTCTGACCCCGTGCGGGACTTCTCAGATCGCTATGGCGAAGGCATAGCGATGCGCAGATGGCCGCCAGCTGATCGGTATGGCCGAAGCCGCGTAACTCATTTGGCGTCCACGGATGAGTTGAGGGGGTAGGACGCGCGCAACGTTTCCTACCCCCTCATTTCTGGATCATTCTCTCAAATGGTGCGGCACGTGCGCCGACAGTGGCCGTGGGGATCCATCCCAACCTGTTCTGCAACGCACTTGCGATCCATTCGCAACCCCCGCCACCTGTCAGCAGACGGAGACCGGCTGCGGTCAGGGTTGGAGCAGGATCCGGATCGGGTGGCCGGTCTTCGTGGCTAATGCGTCGAGTGCGTCATGCGCCCTGTCGAGTGGGTAGACGGCGCTGACCGAATCGGACAGGTCCAGTCGTCCGGTACGGACCAGCCGGATCAGCTCCTCGATGTGCCGTCGCTCGGCTCCGTAGTGTCCGAGGATTTGCTTCGCGCCTCGAATCAGGAGAGGGCTGGTGTTCACGTGGAGTGGCCCGTCCGCCACCCCGATGAGCACGAGTCGCCCATTCCGTCCGAGAACGTCGAATGCCGCCTGGTGAATCGCACCGCTACCGTAGAAGTCGAACGCGACGTCGAGACCGTTTCCGTTGGTGATTCGGTCGATCTCCGCGGCTACGTCGTCGGATTCTGGGTCCAGGGCCAGGTCTGCGCCGGCGGTGCGGGCTCGTTCCCGTGCGGAATCGATCGGGTCGATCGCCACGATCGGCGCAGCACCGATCAGACGTAGCAGTTTGACGGCGTGGTAGCCCAATCCTCCTAGGCCCCAGACTGCGACAGCTTCGACAGGCCTGACGTCCGCGGTGTCGGTGATCGCCGCCCACGGGGTCGCGACAGCGTCCGGGATGATGGCGGCGATTTCGTAAGGGACGTTGTCATCGATCGCGACAAGAGCGCCCTTCGGAGCGACGAGATACTCCGCCCAGCCTCCGTCGTAGTGCGCACCTAGGACGCGGGTGGTCGTGCCCCGATCCTCGACGGGGTGGACGACGACTCGGTCGCCGATCCTCCAGCCGCCCACGTTCGATCCGACGGCGTCGATGACCCCGGATACCTCGTGACCCAACGTGACCTGTGGGGGCATCCCTGCCGCTGTCTCCCCGCGAATGAAGTGGATGTCGGTGAGACATACCCCGGCGAACTTTACCTTCACCCGAACCTCGTCGGCCGACGGGACCGGGACGTCCACGGACTCGAGTCGCAGCTCGTTACATTCGGTATGGAGGCGTGCGGCAGTCATGTGCGGCATCGACGTGCTCCTTCGGGATAATGCTCTTGTCTGGGCGGAAATCGTAGCTGTCGGGTGTCGGCGCCGGTCTGACAGTCTGCAGCGGCACTTGGCCGAGGAAATTCGACCGGAGTGTGGCTATGCAGCCTCACTGCTCTGCGGAATTGCCATCGGGGCTGGGCGTCAGGGCGAAGCCGTCCAGTGTCTGTGCCTTGCGCCAGTGATCGAGCATGTCGTAGAAGGCGAGGGCGCCGTCTCCGTACCTGCCACCGAAGAAGGTGTCCTCGCTGCGTTTCGCGGTTCCCTCCGCGTTGTAGTAGCCGGGGGTGCACTTGATGTAGAACTCGAGGTTTTCCTTGTTCTTCTCCGACGAGTGGATGAGGTTGACGTACTCGTCGACGCTGGTTGTGGTGGGTTCGACGGCGACAAGGTTGCGCTTCTGGGCCGTGTCCAGGATGTAGGCAATGTGCTGTGCCTGCTCGTCGAGCAACTGGACTGCATTCACTGCGTTCACTGTCTGCACGTTTCCGCCGACGATGAACATGTTGGGAAACCCGTCGGTCGACATGCCGTGCAGCGTTCGCACGCCTTCGGACCAGTGCTGCGACAGTGGAGTTCCCGCTCGTCCCGTGATTTCGAATCCGGTGAGATGGGTGTACTCGATTCCGGATTCGAAGCCTGTGGCGAAGATCAGGCAGTCTACCTGGTGTTCTTCGCCGCCGACGACGACGGCGTTCTCGGTGAACCCCTCGACGCCTTGCCCCTGAGTGTCGACGAGCGTGACGTTGTCGCGGTTGAAGGCGGCCAGGTAGTCGTCGTGGAAGCAGGGCCGCTTGCACCACCAGCGGTACCACGGCTTGAGAGCCTCTGCCGTGTCCGGATCGTCGATCATCTCCTCGATCCGAGCGCGGAGCGTGTTCATCACGGCGTTGTCGTTGAGCTCGGCCAGCAACAGCCGCTCGTCCCTCGACGGGATGCGGCCGAGACGTCGTTCGATGTCCTCGGGTGTCTCCGGGATCAGGGTGTCGAGCACCTCGGTCCAACCGTCGCCAACAAGGTCCGTGTCCGGGCGGAGACCGAGAATGTGCGCTTGGAAGTTGTTGCGGCGCTCGCGCTGCCATCCCGGCTTGGACATGTCGACGTAGTCACGGGGTGTCTCGCGGTTTCCGCGGACGCCGACGGACGACGGCGTCCGCTGGAAGACGACGAGTTCCTTCGCCCACTGGGCGACCTCCGGAACGATCTGTACCGCAGTGGCACCCGTACCGATGATGCCGACCCGTTTGTCCGTCAGGTTGGTCATGTTCCCCGAGAAGTCACCCCCGGTGTAGTCGTAGTCCCAGCGGCTGGAGTGGAAGGTGTGCGGTGTGAAGATGTCGATGCCCGGCAGATTCGGAAGCTTCGGAAGGCTCTGGCGGCCGCAGGCGAGGATGAAGTAATCGGCAGTGAGCACGTCGTCCCGGTCGGTCTCGATGCGCCAACGCTGCTCGTCCTCCCGCCATTCGGCGTTCGTGATGGCAGTTTGGAACAGAGCCTTGTCGTAGAGGCCGTACGCCTTGCCGATTCGCTGGCTGTGTTCGAACATCTCCGGCTCGTACGAGTACCGGTGCTTCGGTGCGTAGTCGAGTTCCTCGAGGAGTGGGAGGTAGATGTGCGCCTCGATGTCGCACATGGCACCGGGGTAGCGATTCCAGTACCAGGTTCCTCCGAAGTCTCCGCCGATCTCGATGACCCGAACGTCATCGAACCCTGCTTCGTTCAGGCGGGCACCGACCAGAAGGCCGCCGAAGCCGCCACCGGCGACGATGACGCTCGTGTGTTCCTGCACCGGTGGGCGATCGGCACGTTCCGCCCACGGGTCCTTGCTGTACGCCTCGAACTTGCCGCCCGTGCCGACGTACTGACCTTTGCCAGTGCTGCGGCGACTGACACGGCGATCGCGCTCCTGGTCGTACTTGTTCCGCAGGGCCTCGAGGTCGTAGTCGATGCCCGTGGTCAGGTCCTGGTTTAACAATGTCATCCCCATTCTCGAAGACTGTCCGCTCGCGCCGGCCGGAAGCAGTCCTGTCACGCGATGGTCGCTGAGTTCCTCGTTACCGCAATCTGTTTTCCGTTGCGGTCGAGGGCGAAGGATGCAGCCCTTCGCGATCAGCCTCTCCATTAGTGAACCTCGTCACGCACGTTGAGCAAAGAGACAACTGTCGCGTCTGTATCGAGCTTTCGGGTCGCAGTGGCGCCAACGGGTGACTCGTTGCGATGCTCGGTCTTCGAATTCGCCACGACCTCGCGACTCAGGCAACCTCCGCCGACCGTCACCGATGTTGTGCGTGGCATTGTTCCCGGGGGTCAGCGCTGAGTGGTTGGCCGAATGACCACCTCGTTCACCGCTACCCGCCGTGGGCTGCCGACGATGTAGCTCACGGCATTAGCGATGTCTTCGGCGTGCAGCTTCTCGACATTCGCGAACATCTCTTCATAGTGTCGGCGGGTGTTTTCGCTCTGATGGCCGAAGAGTTCGGTGTCGACCCCGCCCGGTTCGATCACGGAGAACCGGAGGTGGTCACGGGCGTACTCTTGGCGCCAGGCCTCGGTTGCGGCCGTCACGCCGAATTTGGTGGCGTTGTAGATCGCGACGTGCGCGGCGGCGACTCGGCCCGCGATCGAGCTGATATTGACTACATCGGCAACCCGTCGGGTGCTCGATTCCGCTGACGTAAGTAGGTGTGGCACAGCGTCCTTGGTGACGTACATGAGCGCCTTCAGATTGACGTCGACCATGCGGTCCCACTCGCTGATCGTGGCATCGGCGGTCGGCCCGTTGAGCATCACACCGGCGGCGTTGACCAGGATGTCGAGCCGGCCGTACTCGGCAACTGCCGCCGCGACTGCTTCCGCCGCGCCCTCTACCGTCGAAATGTCGACGACGCGGGTGGTCACCGCTGCGCCCTGTCCTCGTAACTCTGCGGCCAAGGAGTCGAGCCGCACGCGGCGCCGTCCGGTGATCACGACGGCGGCGCCGTCGGCCGCCAGGCGGGTGGCGGTCGCGCATCCAATCCCACTCGACGCGCCGGTCACCAACGCAACTGTCCCATCGAGCACCCTGGGCATCACTGCTCTCCTTCTTCCCGGCCGAGTCGCTCCTGCGCCGGCTCCTGCGATCCACGCAGTCGCTCCCGGCCCGGCACATGCCGGGCCGGGGTGCGAGCTGAGGCTTGGATGTAACGGACTACACCGTTTCCATGGTCCGGACCAAACCTGCCCGGCGCCCCTTTTCAGCGGTGACGAGAGCGAGTTTGCGGCTCGCCTCGTCGATCATCTCTCCGTCCAGCATCGCGGCGCCGCGAGCACCACCGTCGGACGAGCGGTGGAAGTCGTACGCTTCGATGATCTTCTCGGCCTTGTCGTACGCCTGCTGAGCCGGTGTGAATACCTCGTTGGCCAACTCGACCTGGGCAGGGTGCAGGACCCATTTGCCGTCGAACCCGAATGCGGCGGCATGGTCGGCGGCACGCCGGAATCCGTCGGTGTCGTTGATAACCGCATACGGGCCGTCGATCACCTGCAGACCATGTTTACGGGCGGCAACAGCGAGAGACATGAACACCGGGTCGATCGGGTTGTGACCGGCATAGCTATTGTCTCCGATTACCAGGGTGGGGATCTGCATCGCCGCCATGAAGTCGCCCGGGCCGAAGATGAGCGTCTCCACTCGCTCCGATGCCGCAGCGATGTCGTCGACGATGCTCAAGCCGGCGGGTCCCTCGATCTGAACCTCCACACCGATCTTTCCCTCCGGCAGGCCGAGGTGCCGTTCAAGCTGAGTGAGAAGCACATCCAGCCAATGGATGTGCGCGAGCTTCTCGACCTTAGGCAGCATGATGCAGTCGATACGGTCGCCGGCACCGCGCACGATCTCGACAACATCGTCGAACGCCCACGGCGTTTCGGCATCGTTAACCCGCACTGCCAACGTCTTGCCCGACCAATCCCCATCGTGGATTGCCGCCAGAATGTTTGACCGCGCCTCCACTTTGGCCGTCGGCGCCACAGCATCCTCGAGATCGAGAAATGCCTCGTCGACAGCCAGGCCTTGCGCCTTCGTCAGCATCTTCGGACTGCTGCCCGGCACCGCAAGGACGGATCGACGAGGGCGAAGAGAACGCGTCATGGCAAGGACTCACCTTCAGTTGGGATACGAGCGCGGCCGACGATCGTCGGCGGCAGAGAACGCGAGAACTAGAGCTCGCGGGTGTCACCGTACCGACGGCAACCGATGCCGACTAGGTCAGCACGAATCCGGGCACAGGATTCGAGACATTTGACGCGCGGTAATCAGGTCCCAGGACTCTCCGTGACTGCAGTCACATCTGCTTGTATGACAAAGGAGGACGAGACAGGGGTTCCGATGACACCAGTGACACAGACCGATCACCGACGCGGATCAGGTCTGGCAGTCCTCATCGTCGACGCGGACAGGAGGGTCAGATCCGCCATGAGACAGCTGATGGAGGCCACCTGCCTCAGTGCCGATATCGTCGAGGCGGGAAGCGTCGCCGCGGCCCTCTCCGCGGCGGATACGCAGTCATTCGACCTGGCACTGGTTGACCTGCTGGTTGCGGACCTGGAGTCCAGCTGCGGTCTCATTCGCCAACTCCGAACCCAGTCACCCACGCAAGTCATCGCCCTGGGGGTCCGTCAAGATGACGCCGCTCACGCGATCCGCGCCGGTGCTCACTCCTTCGTTAGGAAGTCGGGCTCGTCCGAGCAGCTGATCCAGGCCGTACAGGCCGCGGGGGTGTCGCTGATCTCCTGAGCTTCGTCGCACGCCGTGACAGCGTATGCACCTCGTCTACCGACGCGAGGGGCATGGGTTCGACTCGCCCGGTACTACAACGTCGGTGCCACAGCGACAGTCGAACTGCGACGAAAAGGCGGGCGGCGGGAGTCATTTCACCGTCACTCCCGTCGCCCCCCACACACCATCCATGCATTCGCGCCCCATCGCGATCGGCGGCGCGTCCCAGACAGAACGGAGACACAGATGACGATCTTCTCGTCAGTCGATCATCTGAAGGAGTCCAAGGGCATCGACCTTGGCCGGACCCGACCGGTGACGGTGTCCCAGACCCGCATCAACGACTTCGCGGCCGTCACCGAAGACGAACAGTGGATCCACGTCGACCCCGAACGAGCAGCAGAGGGACCCTTCGGCACGACAATCGCCCACGGCTTTCTTACCCTCTCTCTCGCCGGCCCCTTCCTTCTGGAACTCCTCCAGGTCGACGGCGTGAGCGCCTCGATCAACTATGGCCTCAACCGCGTCAGATTTCCCAGCACCGTTCCCTCCGGATCTGTCCTGCACGGCGAAGGACGACTGATCGACGTGGTCGAGCGCGTGGAAGCAGTGGACGCGATCGTCGAGCTATCCATCTTCGCCGTCGGGTCCACCAGACCTGCCTGCGTGGCCGAGTCGGTCATTCGGCTGGTGCTGTAGAACCATTCGGACCGACGCCCGGACCCCACCACACACCGACCGCACCATGACCCGCCGCACCAATCCTTTCGAACCGACACCCCGACCACACCTGGTGTAGCGAGCTTCGAATCGCAGATGACCACCTTGAAGGGACGCAATGTCCGAGACCAGTCTCAACGTCACCAGCCAATCCAACCAGCCCATCGCGCAGCCCAAGCGTGTGTGGTTCTCCAGCTTCATCGGAGCGGCTATCGAGTTCTATGACTTCAGCATCTATGCGACAGCCTCGGCGCTGGTGTTCGCCCCGCTCTTCTTCAGTCCCGCGCAGGCTTCGGTCGGTGTGGTCCTGTCGTTCGCCACTCTCGCGGCCGGATACTTCGCTCGCCCTCTCGGCGCCGCTGTGTTCGGCCACTTCGGCGACAGAATCGGCAGAAAGACCACCCTGATCACGACTGTGCTGCTGATGGGCCTGGCCACCGTTTTGATTGGTGCGTTGCCGACCTACGAGCAGATCGGGATGGCGGCTCCCCTGCTGCTGGTTGCACTGCGGATCGTCCAGGGCGTCTCGGTCGGCGGCGAGTGGGGTGGGGCGGTGGTGATGACCACCGAGCATTCGTCAACCAAGCATCGCTCTTTCATGGGAAGCGCGACCGCCATGGGCTCGGCGGCCGGGCTCCTTCTCGGTTTCATCGCGTTCGCTGTCGTCGACAGGCTATCCGGGGACTCCTTCCTCACCTGGGGTTGGCGGCTTCCGTTCCTGGCCACCGTGGTGCTGTTCGTTCTCGCCATCTACATGCGGCTCCGAATCACCGAGAGTCCGGTGATGATCGAGGCTCGCGCGAACAAGCCCGCGCACGACGTTCTGCCCATCAAGGCGCTCTTCGCACGTCACGGCCGGAGTGTGCTGCTCGCGGCCGCGGTGTTCACCGGCCCGTTCATGATCCACTCGTGCATGGGCACCTTCTTCATGTCCTACGGCGTGAGCGAACTCGGGCTCGAACGTGACTTCCTGCTGAACGCATCGATCCTGGGCATGGTCGCCGCCTTGATCAGCATTCCGATCGGCGGCGTCCTCGCCGACAAGTTCGGCCGGCGGCGGATCCTCGGAATCGGAGTCACCCTCGCGACGGCGAACCTCGCCGTGTTATGGACTGTGTTCACCAGCGGTAGCGGGGCTGGAGTCATCCTCGTGTACATGCTGGTCTTCACCTTTCACTCGCTCTGTCTCGCGCCCATCGGAGCTCTCTACTCCGAACTGTTCCCGACCGAGGTCCGCTACACCGGCGTGTCGATGTGCTATCAGATCGCCTCACTCGTCGGCGGTGGCCTCGGTCCGCTTGCAGCCTCGATCCTGATTGCGAACGGCCTCGGACTCGGCTCGGTTGTAGCCTTGCTCGCCGTGTTCTGCGTTGTGGCCGGCGTTGCCGTCACGCGACTGCCGCGAACTGACGAGGTCGACCTGAGGAATGTCACCAACAACCCGTCCGTCTGACACTTCGTCACCAGCACAAGCACATTCGGAACGCAGACGTACCGCCAGGCATCAGGAGTTCACCATGAGCAACGACACAACATCACCCGACCTGTCGCAATTTCCGGTGCGCACCAGAGGCGCGTACTTCGAGAAATTCGACAAGAACGCTGTCTTCAACCATCACTGGGGTCGCACCCTCACCAGCGCCGACAACACGCTGTTCAGTACAGCGCTCGCACATTGGTCGCCGCTGTACCTCAACAGCGAGTACGCCAAGGCGCTCGGCCATAAGGACACGGTACTCAACCCGTTCCTCGTTCTGTGCACTGTCGTCGGCCTGTCCGTCGAAGATCTCAGCGAATCCGGCGGCCCGTTCCTCGGCATCGAGGACTGCGTGTTCGAGCGCCCGATGTACGCCGGGGACACCGTCCGAGCCGTCTCGGTTGTGACAGACACGCGACCATCTGCGAGCCGACCCGGCTACGGAATCGTTACATGGAAGACCACAGCCTACGATCAGCACGGCCAGGCGGTCCTGCACTTCACTCGAAAGAACCTCCTGGCAGGAGCAGAACAGCGATGACCACCTCCCCCCTCGACCTCACGTCCGCGGCATCGGGTGCCGGCCCTGACAGCTCATCAACAGCGCCCCAGTCCTACGCGACCGAAGACTCCTCCTGGTTCGAGTCCTTCGAAGTCGGCCAACGCTGGAAGCACTTCCGCGGCGCCACGATCGACGAAGTCGAGAATCAGCTCATCACCAAGCTCGTGATGAACACCGCCCAGGAACACTGGAACGAGGACGCGATGTCCGACTCACAGTGGGGCAAGAGTCGGTTGGTGTTCGGACTGATCACCGGATCACTGACCCTCGGTCTCGCAAGCCAAGACACTGCAGAGAACGCACTCGCCGAGATCGGACTCGCCGCCATCCGGTTCAGGGCGGGCGTCTTCCACGGCGACACGATCTACGCCTACACCGAGGTTCTTGCGGCAGAATCCGCCGACCGCGAGGACGCCGGCATCGTCGAGTTCGCGCATTGGGGCGCAACGGCCGAGGGCCGCATCGTCTTCGAATGCCGACGCAAGGTCCTGATCAAACGACGCAGCCACTGGCACCACTGACACACCATCACCACTCACTCACGTTAGGAATCTCCATGACCGACAAGCGGCCGATCCGCCGGCGACGCTCCGAACTGTCCACGCCAGCAACCAGCGAGAAGATGATGGCAAAGGCAGCCGGCAGCGACGCCGACCTCGTCTTCCTCGACCTCGAGGACGCCGTCGCACCCAACGCCAAGGACGTTGCCCGCAAGCAGGCGGCAGCGGCTCTACGCGACCTCGACTGGGGCGACAAGACCCGCGCTGTCCGCGTCAACGGCGTACACACCACCTGGTGCCTCGACGACATCACCGAAGTCGTCGGAACGGCGGGCGCACACCTCGACGTCCTCATCCTCCCGAAGGTCAAGGCCCCCCGCGATGTGTGGTTCGTCGAGACACTGCTCACCCAACTCGAGTACAAGCACGGCCTCAAAGTCGGTGCCATCGGCCTGGAGGTGCTGATCGAGGAGGTCGAGGCACTCGCGGCCGTCGATGCGATCGCCGCGTCGAGCCCACGACTCGAAGCCCTGATCCTGGGCGTCGGCGACCTCGCCGCCAGCCACGGTATGCGGTCTGCCCACATCGGCACGACCACCGGATATCCCGGCGACATCTGGCACTCGGCACGCACGAAAGTCATCGTGGCGGCGCGCAGCAACGGAATCGACGCCATCGACGGACCATTCGGTGATTTCAAGAACGACGACGCCTACCTCGAGCAGGCGAACTGGTCGGCAGAACTCGGCGCGGTCGGCAAATGGGCGATCCACCCGAACCAGGTCACACTGGCCAACCGCGTCTTCTCACCCTCGGAAGAGGAGATCGCACAGGCAACCAAGGTCGTCACAGCGATGCGGGAAGCTGAAGCCGCCGGCGAGGGCGCCGTCGCGATCGACGGAGTCATGGTCGACGCCGCCACCGCACGGATCTTCGAGACGGTCCTCGAGCGAGCATCCGTCGTCACTCCCAGCTGAGCCACACCGATTCCTCATCCGTTGCAGGCTGAGCACTCAGCCTGCAGCGGGCCCCCTCGACCAGAACACCAAAGGACCATGGGCAACATCACTTACGACTTCACCGGGCGGACTGTCATCGTGACAGGCGCGGCGCGCGGCATCGGCCTCGAGGTCGCCAAACACTTCCACGGATCAGGCGCGAAGGTCGTCATGGTCGACTTCGACGGCGACGAACTGTCTACTGCAGCAGGACAGATTGGAGCCATCGCCGCTCAGGCCGACGTCAGCAACACCGACGACGTCAACCGGGTGGTGGGCGACGCCATCGAGCAGACCGGTCGAGTCGACATCATGATCAACAACGCAGGCATCCTGCGCGACCGCATGGTGTGGAAACTCGACGACGACGATTGGGCACGCGTCCTCGACGTACACGCCGGCGGATCCTTCAGGTTCACCCGCGCCGTGGTTCCCCACATGCGCGCGCAGACCTTCGGCCGCATCATCAACGTCACCTCCTACTCCGGCCTCCGCGGAAACCGGGGACAGGCCAACTACGCCACCGCCAAAGCCGGCATCATCGGCCTGACGAAGACATCCGCCAAGGAACTCGCGGCTTTCGGCATCACCGTCAACGCCATCTCGCCGAACGCCGCCACCCGAATGACCGCCTCGATCCCGGAGGAGAAGATCCCGGAGGTCACCGGACCGATCGCACGCTTCGCCGACCCCGCCGAGATGGCCAATGCCGTTGCCTTCCTGGCATCCGACGAAGCCGGCTACATCACCGGAACCGTCCTGCCGGTCGACGGCGGCGCATCGATCTGACTGAAGGACCCCCTGATGACGACGCCCCCGCTCTCACGCCGCGACCTCGAGTTCCTGCTCTACGAGTGGCTCGATGTGGAAGCCATGACCACCCGCACTCGCTTCGGCGAACATTCACGAGAAACGTTCGACGCCGTCCTCGACCTGAGCTCCGACATCGCGTCGAAGCACTTCGCACCGCACAACAGAGCGTCGGATGCGTCCGAGCCGACAGTCGGGCCGGACGGGAAGGTCATCACCCATCCCGACATCAAGAACGCGCTCGACATCTTCGCCAAAGCCGGACTGTTCGCAGGATCGTTCGACGAGGACCTCGGTGGAATGCAGCTCCCGACCACGGTCATGCGCGCATCGATGGCGTGGTTCCAAGCGTCGAACGCCGCCACCACCGGATATCCGTTCCTCACCGTGGCCAACGCCAATCTGCTCGTCGCCCACGCCACCCGCGAACAGATCGACGCCTACGTCCGACCGATGCTCGAAGGCCGATTCTTCGGCACCATGTGCCTGTCCGAGCCCCAGGCCGGTTCCTCGCTTGCCGACATCACCACCAGAGCAGTACCCCAAGCGGACGACACCTACAGGCTGACCGGAACCAAAATGTGGATCTCGGGCGGCGACCACGAAATTAGTGAGAACATCATTCACCTGGTGTTGGCCAAGATCCCGGGCAGCCCACCCGGAGTCAAGGGCATCTCCTTGTTCATCGTTCCCAAGTTCGTGCTCGATGATGCGGGAAAACCGAGCGAGCGCAACGACGTCTCGCTGGTCGGTTTGAACCACAAAATGGGCAACCGCGGGACGACGAACGCGCTTCTCAACTTCGGAGAAGGCGCCCATCGCCCGGGTGGCGAGGCAGGTGCGGTGGGCTACCTCGTCGGTGAGCCGCACAAGGGGCTTTCGTACATGTTCCACATGATGAACGAAGCCCGCATCGGCGTCGGGTTCCTGGCCACCGCCCTCGGCTACGCAGGCTATCGCCAGGCGGTGCAGTACGCCCTCACCCGCACGCAAGGCCGGGGCGCCGCTGACCGGGATCCCGAATCGAAGCCGGTTCCGATTGTTGAGCACGCCGACGTCAAACGCATGCTTCTAGCCCAAAAATCGTATGTCGAAGGCGCTTTGGCGCTGGGACTATACTGTGCGCATCTGGTCGACGACCACGAGACCACCGACGACCTGGAGCACCGTGACAGGACCGGTCTGCTCCTGGACGTGCTGACTCCGATCGCAAAGAGTTGGCCCTCACAGTGGTGCCTGCGCGCGAACGATCTCGCGATTCAAGTGCACGGAGGCTATGGCTACACCCGCGACTACGACGTCGAGCAGTTCTACCGCGACAACCGGCTCAACCAGATTCACGAAGGCACCCACGGGATCCAAGGACTCGACCTCCTCGGCCGAAAGATGACAATGCGCAACGGCGCCGGCCTCGACCTGTTGTCCGGCACCATCCGATCGACCATCGACTCCGCTCGTCTGCGGGGTGGGGAGACCGCCGAATTCGCGGAGCAGCTCGATCTAGTGGTCACCGCGCTCGGCTCGGTCACCACCCGTCTCCTCAGTGTGGAGGATCGATCCCAGGGCCTGGCGAACTCGTCGATCTACCTCGAAGCCGTCGGTCACATCGTCATCGCGTGGATCTGGCTCGAACAGCTGCTCAGGGTCGTCGACAAGGGTGGCGATTTCTATGACGGCAAGCGGCAGGCCGCGCGGTACTTCTTCCGATACGAGCTTCCCGCCACCACCCACCAGTTCGAACTCCTCAACCGCCTCGACACCACCACCATCGAAACCTCCCCCGCCTGGTTCTGAGAACACCGTCCGATCACAGTCACCGGCCGGCCACTGCCCCCCCGCCCGGCACTGACACGGAACTCAACCCCTCGATTGGAAGTACGACCATGACACGTGAAGCCGTCATCGTAGACGCCGTCCGCTCCCCTGTCGGAAAGAGAAACGGCGGGCTGAGCAGCGTCCATCCTGCAGACCTTTCGGCATACGTCCTGCGCGCGCTCGTCGAACGCACCGGTCTCGACCCAGGCCTCGTGGACGACGTGATCTGGGGATGCGTCACCCAGATCGGCGAGCAGAGTTTCGACATCGCCCGCACCGCCGCACTCTCAGCTGGGTGGCCGATCCACGTACCGGGAACCACCGTCGATCGTCAGTGTGGGTCCTCCCAGCAGGCTGTCAGTTTCGCCGCTGCGAGCGTGATCGCCGGCCACTACGACATCGTGGTCGCAGGCGGCGTTGAATCGATGTCACGCATCCCGATCGGATCGTCGACCGCGGCCGGCGACTCCCCACTGGGCACCCTGTACGCCGAACGCTTCGGAGCCGAGTTCCCCAACCAAGGAATCGGGGCAGAACAGATCGCCGACGAATGGGGACTGACCCGGACGGACCTGGACGAGTTCGCACTCGGCTCCCACGCCAAGGCGAGCGCAGCGATTGAGGAAGGCCGCTTTGTCGGTCAGATCGCACCCATCATGGTAGACGGCACGCAAGTTACCACCGACGAAGGAGTACGTCGGGGTGGAACTCTCGAATCCCTCGCCAAGCTCAAGCCGGCGTTCATCGAAGACGGAAAGATCACCGCGGCGAACTCCTCACAGATCAGCGACGGGGCCGCAGCGCTGCTCATCATGGAAGCATCCACCGCGGCCAAGCACGGGTTCACCCCCATCGCAGCAGTCGACACCGCCGTGGTCGTCGGATCGCCTCCCATGCCGATGCTCACCGGACCGATCCCGGCCACGGAGAAGCTTCTGGCCCGTCGAGGACTCAGCATTGTCGACATCGGGACCTACGAGGTCAACGAAGCGTTCGCGTCCGTGGCGTTGGCCTGGCTCAAGGACGTCGGCGCCGACCCGAATCGGCTCAATCCGAACGGCGGAGCCATCGCTCTCGGACATCCCCTTGGAGGCAGTGGAGCGCGCCTGATGACCACCATGGTTCATCACATGCGCGACAAGGGCATCGAGTTCGGTCTGCAAACCATGTGTGAAGGCGGCGGGCAAGCCAACGCAACCTTGCTACGCCTGCTCTGAGGATCTGCAAATCAACATGCGGGTCGCACTTCCGGGGATGCAAGGCACCCTGGCAGTGCGACTCAAGCATTTAGGCAAAGAGAATCCGTCTCCCACGGTGGATCCACACGAAACCGGTAGCGCCACCGCGTCTCTCATCCCTGCCGCCTTCGGCCCGTCAGTCCATCCCAGCAGGGTCTCTGCGGAGAGTCATCCGAGACAATTGATGAGGATGTTGGTCCCCCGCTGAGACTGCGAATCTCACCAATAGGATGTGTCCACTCCAGTTTCACCCGTGTCACCCACCGATAGTGCCGCAGAAGGAGTACGCGTGACCGCCGCACCCGAACGAACCACCACTCCCACTGTTGAGCTGCTGTCCGACGAGGAGATCTTCGCCGGCCACATCGGGGGAAAGCTCTCGGTCGAGACCACGACCGCCCTCGATACGCAGCGCGCCCTGTCCATCGC
>NZ_LTCZ01000136.1:0-27676 GCF_001583455.1 Rhodococcus sp. LB1
GAGCAGCGGCGGCGACTGCCTCCGCGACAGCGGGGGCGACGCGAGGATCGAGCGGGCTGGGAACGATCTTGTCTACAGCCAGCTCGTCACCGACGACCGAGAGGATTGCCTCGGCGGCGGCGAGCTTCATACCTTCGGTGATCCGGCGGGCACCGGCATCGAGCGCACCCCGGAACACCCCGGGGAAGGCCAGCACATTATTGATCTGGTTCGGGATGATCACCTCCGGTGCGTCGAACAGGATGTTGCCGCGGGCCACCCGCGCCGCCACCGCGTCGGCGCCCAGGCCGTCGGCGGCCAGGTCGGTGCGCCACTGCTCGCGCATCCGGGTCAGCAGGGCGTCGCGGACGTGCCCTTCACGAGATCGCCCGCTGCGGCGATCTCGTCCGCCATCGCCACCTCGGTGACGAACAGTTCATTGCCCCGACGTCCACGCCGTTGGTGCGGATGCGCTCGGACTGGCTGGCGGGCGCATTGAACCCGGGTGCGCACGCCGCCGCATACTTCTACGAGGCGGTCCGGTGACTTCTTCCCGACCTGAGCAACTGGTCGTACACGCGCTGCTCGGGAGCCATGGCGCGACGGTCACCGCGCAGGCAGCTGACGATCGACGAAGCGCCGCGATACGGCGGGCACGATTCCGGCGCAAACCCTGTCGAGCACATGCTCGCCGGTCTTGCCGCTGCCTCGCTGGTAGTACATCGGCTGCTCGGCGAGGTCGCGATAGCCGAGTCTGCCACGCTCACAGTGTCAGCGAGCTTGAACGTCGACCGGGTCATGGGAACCGATGACGGCGCCGTCATCGAAGTGATTCGTCTGGACTGGCACGTGGCGAACGCTGAACACGCCGAGCGCTTGCGTGCGGCGCTTCCCCACCTTGCGAGTCGTCGACCGGGGCAAGCTCTGATCGATGCTGCATCCGTATCCACGGAAGCCGTGTCCATCCGTGAGTTGACGACTGCGGACGAGTAGCCAGGGAGGCCCCGCGGCTTGTCAGAGATCGAGAACGAGGTCGGTTTCGGGTTGCGAGCAGCACAAGAGCGTCGTGCCCGGCGTCGGGGGCTCCAGGGGGTCCGGCCGGTATCGAACGGTCCCGGAGAGGATCGGGGTCTGGCAGGTGTGGCACACGCCGGTGCGACAGGACCAGCGGGTCGGAACGTCGCAGGCTTCGGCGAAATCGAGGACTGTGCCGTACTCATCACTCCATGGCACGGTGAGTCCGCTGCGGGTGAACGTGATGCGCAGCCCGGTGCCGACGGGTCCCGGGGGCTGGTGCGGCGGCGGGGTGTGGGTGGCGTCGGTGAGGCCAGGGTTGATGGCCGGGAGTGCGCCGAACAGCTCGGTGTGGATGCGTTCGGACTCCACACCGATGTGCATGAGTGCCTCACGCAGCGCGGCCATGAACGCGTTGGGACCGCACAGGTAGGTGGTCACGTTGGCGGGCAGGGCCAGGGCGGCCAAGGCTTCGCGGTTGATGCGGCCGGGGATGGCCGGCGGATCCAGGCTCTCCGTCGGACTCTGGGCGGTGTAATAGACGTGTTCGTGACCTCGGTCGACGCTGGTCAGCAGCCGGTGCGCTTCGGCCGCGAAAGCGTGTTCGGCGGCTGAATGGGCGGTGTGCAGCCACCAGATGTCGCGCTTGCTGTGGGCTGCGGCGAGTGCATGCAGCATCGCCAGAACGGGGGTCACCCCGACGCCGGCCGAGAGCAGGAGCACGGGCGTGGTGTCGTCGTGGTCTTCGGGAAGGACGAAATCACCACGCGGAGAAGCGACGTCGACGGTGTCGCCGACGCGTAACTGCGTGTGGAGATAGGTGCTGACGAGGCCGTGGGTCTCGCGTTTGACGCTGATGCGGTACTCGTCGTCCGACGGGGCGGCGGACAGCGAATAGTTGCGGACCGGTGGTGGGTCGGCGGCGCCGGCGACGCGGAGGGTGAGGTACTGGCCGGGTTTCGGCCGGGTCAAGGGGGCGTCGTCGTCTGGTGCCAGGTGGATCGACGCCACGGTTGTGCTTTCGGGGACGATTCGTGAGACGCGCAGCGGCCGGAAGCCGGCCCAGCCGTCCCGTTCGGCGCCGACGGGCGGCTCGCCGGCACCTGACTGATGCTCTGCGGCGTCGAGCAGATCGCGAAAAGATCGCTGCCAGCCGGGACTGAGCGCGGGGATGTCCACTGCTTTCCGGAGTTGGCCGATGTCCCGGTCGGGTAGGTAGAGCAGCGCGTCGATCGCGGCGACGCTCATGCGGTGTCGGCCGATCCGGGTGCGGATGATCTCGTCGCCGGCTTGCACCTGGCCTTCGGCGATGACCCGGAAGTAGAACCCGGGCCGGTGGTGGGCGACGAGCAGTGCCGGCATCTCGGGTTCACCCAGGCGCATTCCGACCCGATAACAAGTGACGCGTGGCTGAGTGACCTCGAACTCGGCGTCACCGATGCGATAGCGGTCACCGATGTGCACCTCGTCGTCGGGCAGGCCGTCGACGGTGAAGTTCTCACCGAACTGACCGTATTCGAGATCGTCGCGATCGAGATGCCGCCGCCAGAAGTCGTAGGACTGACATTGGTAGACGAGTACGGCACGCATTTCGCCGCCGTGACCGTCGAGGTCGCCTTGACCGTCGCCGTCGATGTCGAGCGTGCGGACCATGCGTGGACCGTCGACGGGGTACTTGAAGATGCCGGTGTGGACGGTCCGGCCTTGCCAGGGCACGTCTTTCGGCATGCCGACGTTGAGCGACTGCAGGCGTGCCATTGTGCGACCCCTTACTGTTTCGCGCGGAACAGGTTGCCGGAGGTGTCCATCGTTCGCGCCCCGGTCATCGCGATGAGCAGCTTCGTCATGTCGCAGAACATCCTATATCCGACTGTGATCTGCGCCACTCCTGGCCCGATGGTCATGAAACGGCTTTCCGATCGACATTTGCGGCCGCGGAGGGACGCTGGGTCTGAGCGAATCGGTGGATCGGTGTGCGCTGAGGAACGAGCACGGTCAGGATGGCACCGACGACGGCCGGTGCCGCGAAAGCCACCAGTTGCCAGTTGGTTCCGGTCCCGATCGCGACAAGGACACCACCGTAGGTGGGGCCGACGATCGCTCCGATCCGGCCCACCCCCAAAGCCATACCCAGTCCTGTGGCACGGCTCGTCGCAGGGTACGAACTGCCGATGAATGTGTTGAGAAGGATCTGGGTGCCGGTCGTGCCGACTCCGGCGAGCAACACCAACAAGTAGACGACTGCCAACGGCGGAGCGGTGGTAACGAGCAGCAGTGCAATCGCGGCGCACAAAAAGAATGCTGCGGTGACGGGTTTGATCCCGTACCGGTCAGCGAGCACAGCGCCGCCGAGGGCGCCGAGGGCGCCTCCGATGTTCAGGGTCAGGAGGAAAGACAGGGACGCGCCCAGAGGGTATCCGGCCGATTTCATCAGCGCGGGAAGCCAGGTCGCCACGCCGAACAACACGAGTAAACAGAGCAGCGTCATGCACCAGAACAACAGGGTCGTGACAGTGCGGTCGATACCGAAGAGTGCGCGTAGGCCACGTTCCCGACTGGGCGTGGTGAAAGTCGGGGCGGCGGTGCGTGCGAGGCGATACCGGTCGGCAATCGCTGCCGCGGCGGCATGTTCTCCGCGGGAAGCGAGGTAGTCGGGTGATTCCGGGAGGTACGCGAGCATCAGGGGCAAGAACATCAGCGCCGGCACTATGCCGGCGAGAAACATCGATCGGAAGCCGTGGGTGGGCACCAGCCACAGGGAAAGCACTCCGGCGAGTATGCCGCCGATGCAGGTGCCGACAAACCCCACGGCCACGGAACGGGCCCGGGCACGGGGTTCGGCGAATTCGAGCAGAGTGGCGGCGGCGGTGGGCATGAGGACACCGGCGCCGAGTCCGACGGCGAAGCGTCCCGCCCCGAACACCTCGGGGGTGGGTGCGATCGCGCACGCACCCATGGCTGTGGAGAACATGACGACGGCGGCGAGGAGGGTGCGGCGGCGTCCCCACCGATCGGCAACTGCCGCGGCCAGAAGGGCGCCGACGAGCATGCCGATGCCGGTGAGCGAGCCCAGCATCCCGACGTCGGTGGCGTCGAGGTCCCAGGGCGTGTACTGGAGCAGTGACGGAACCACTGTTCCGTACATGAGGAGGTCGTATCCCTCGAGGACGAGGGCCATCAGGCAGAGCCCGACAACGGGGGCTGTGGGTGGAATTCGGGCACGCATCGGTTTCTCCGCTCGGAGGGTAGCCCAGACCAACGACCGCGGTGGCCTCCGGAACAAGTCAGGTCACTGCGGCGCGAGGTCCGGAAAATCGAGTTGTGGTGTCTGTCTACGGGAATCTGGTTGTCAGCCACGCGCCGATGTCGGCGGCGGCGAGGCTGGCACCGGTGGGTGCGCCGTCGCGGATCGGTCCGCCGAAGTGGGTGCCGGCGACGCGGACGTGGGTTTTGTCCGTCGACCCGAGCGCATCGCACATCGTCTTGGCGTCGTCGGGGAAGCAGGCTTGGTCTCCGGTGAGTTCGACGAACAGTGTCGGTGCGGTCACCGTCGGGGCGCAGCGGAGGAAGTCGGCGTTGCTGCTGAGTCCGGACCAGGTCGACAGCCAGGCGTCCGGCGTGGCGAGGCGTCCGAAGCCGACGAGTCCGTAGTTGGTCAGGTCGGGTCGCCGGCCGAACAGTGACCCGTAAGGGCGTTCGTTCGGGTTCAGCGATAGATCGACGAACCGCAGGTCCGCATCGGTGCGATAGACGGTGAGGACGCGGGGTGCGAGGGCAGCGCGGCGATCCGCTGGATCGGCGGTGCTTTTGTACCGGCGGCGCGCGTCGGCGGCTTCATCGACGCGTCGCCGGGCGATGGTGTCGAGGCGGGCGATGCGGTCGTGCTGCGCTTGGCGGTAGCGGGTGATGAATTCCGGTGAGTAGGAGGAACTGTGGGGTGGTTCGGCGAATCCATTCGCAGGATCGAACGGATTCAGGTCCGGATCTGCCGAGAGCGGGTCGGACTCGTCGACGACCGACGGGTCGATCAGCCGCAGCAGCAGTGCACCCTGACCGGGATGCGGCGCCATGAATATCGCCGCGTCGGGCCGGGGCATCTCGGCCTCGGCCAGGTCGATGGGTCTACCCGCGGGGGTATGGGTCAACCGCTCCCCCGACGGCAAACCGGCTTGCTGGTGGTAGAACGCGAAGAGGGTTCCGCCGCCGGAATGGCCGAGGGTGACGACGTGGTCGAAACCCTTCTCCCGCAGGAACACTTGCCCGGCCGCAGCATCGAGCAAGGCTTGCTCGTGCACTAGAGCGATGTCGTTGTTGACCGATCGGGTGCCCTGCGTCCATACCGCGAATCCGCGGGCGAGCAGTTCGGGCACGAGCACGTGGTGGGTCAGATCCTGGCGCGGGTGCATCAGCGCGACGACGGTGTGTGCGCCGGGCACCACCCGAAGGACACCGGAGATCTTCGCTCCGTCCGCGGTCGGGAGTTCGTGCACCGACGTGACGGCGGTGTCGGGGGCCTGGGCGGCGTCGATGTACCGTCCGGCCCCGAGCCGGGGGGTGCTCTCGCTCATTGCGGCTCGACTCTCATGGCGTCCTTGTCCCACTGTGTGATTCGGGACCCCGCCAATCCGGCGACGCTGCTGTACCAGACGGCGTGGCGGCAGCCGGTGGCGCGGCGGTCGATGACGATGGCCGAGTCGGAGACGATTCGGAAGTAGGGTCCGACGTGGTCGACGGTGACCGCCGGGTTGCGACCGGCCACCTCGGCAACAGCCGCGTTCTCGGGGACGTCGAGGACGAACAGTGTGGTCATCGGGTCGCCATCTCCTTCGAATCCTGCTCCTGCTGCCAGGCCGCTGCCCGTTCGGTGATCAGTTCGGCTTTGCGGGTGAGCAGCGCGGCCATGCTGGGGTCCGGCCCGGTCACCACGTCGACCAGGGCGTCGATGGTGAGATTGGCGTCGAGGTCTTCCTGCGGGGTGACCGGGCGCAACGCCCGGGTGATCTCGATCATGTAGCCATTGGGGTCGTGTGTGTAGATCGACTCGATCGTCTCGTGCTGGATCTGCATCTCCACTGGCCACGCACTGTGGTCCAAGCGGCGCCGGTATTCCATCAGATCGTCTTCGCTGTCGACGTGGATTGCCAGGTGGCGGGAGCGGATGAAGAAGACGGGGACGTCCTCGCCGAATCGGGAGTACGAGTCGCCCTGCGGGCCGCCGTCGAACGGTTCCAGTCCGAAGTAGTAGAAGAAGGCCAATCGGTCGTCGTTGCCGATATCGAAGAAGAAATGGATGAAGTCGGGGTGTTTCTCCGGGCCCCAGCCGGCCGCGCAGATCGAGTGCACGACTGGGAACCCGAGAACGTCGCGGTAGAACGTGACGGTGGCGGCGGGGTCGAATGTCGGGTAGGCGACGTGGTCGACGCCTTTGACCGTGTGTTGCAGTTCGGACATGGTGAACTCCAATGGGTTCGGGGCTACGGAAGGGCGGGGGCCGGAGCATCGGCACGCAGGAGACCACCGGCTCCGGGGATGTCGACCGGAAGGTCGAGCGCCCGCAGCAGGCTGTAGACGCCGGCGGTGGCGGCCGAGAGAACAGGCAGGCCGAACTCGTCTTCGGCCGCTTGGACGAGGTCGAGTGAGGGCATTTGCACGCACGCGGAGATCACCAGCGCGTCGGCTCCGGTGCGGTCGAGCGATCGGGCAGCGTCCATGACCCGGTCGCCGGGGATACAGCCAACCTCCGCGTTGTCGGCGACCTCGAGGGCTCGCCAGTCCGATACCTGAATTCCTTCGGCCTCGATGTACGCGACGACCTGCTCGGCGAGGGGACGCATGTAGGGGGTGACCAGGACGATCCGTTCGGCATGGACCGCGCGGAGGGCTTCGACGAGTGCACCCGCGCTCGAGCGGATCGCCGCCTCCGAACCGCCGGTGGCCAGCTGCTCGGCGATCAGCCCCTCCACCCGCTGATGTTCTCCGGGCCCCACCGACATCAGGGCGACCAGGCATGCGTAGAGGATGGCGTCGACACCGGCATCACCGAGTTCGAGGATGCACCGCTCACGTTGGGCGTTCATCGCCCGCAACTGTTCCGGGGACACGGACTGCATCCGCATCCGGCTCGAGTGAAACGAGAACCGCGCGTCGGCATGTCGGTTGAGCAGTGCCGGCATTTCCGTCTCGACCGTCACATTCGAACTCGGTACGACGAGTCCGATGCGATGAATGCCCATGTTGTGACCTTTCCGATGTGGAGTCGGACGTAGATTTACGTCTGTGACGAGTATTCGACGCCAACGACGATTCGTCAAGACCTGGGTGGCCGGAGCATGGGTTGACCGCGATTCCCTTCACGCACGTGACTGCACTCACAGTTGCCTCTTGACATGTCATCATTCACGTCGAATACTCGACACAGACGTAAGGAGTGTTCGAGGATGACCTCACACCGTCCCCTGAATTCCCCCCAGCACGAAGGAGCGCAGCTGCAATGGCATTTGTGATCGGAGTGGACGTCGGTGGCACGTTCACCGACGCGGTATTGGACGACGATGCCGGCACTGTTCTCGCCGCGAAGGCCCCCTCGACGCCGCCGGACTACTCCCGCGGCGTGATCGATGTCCTCGAGGCACTAGCCGAGCAATTGGGCTGCCCCATCGAGGAAATGCTCGCCAACACCCACCACATCGCGCACGGCACCACGTCGTCGCTCAACGCGCTCGTCACGGGCAACGTGCCCCCGGTCGGCTTCCTCACCACCAAGGGCCACCGCGACTCCATCTACATCATGAACGTCGAGGGCCGATACCTGGGTGGCTCACCGGAACAGTTGCAAAACGTCATGGGGCAGAGCAAATCTCATGGCCTGGTACCGAAGAAGCATGCCCTGGAAGTAACCGAACGACTCGACCGGGACGGCAACGTCGTCGTCGCACTCGACGAAGAATCCGCCCGTCGAGCCATCCGCGCGCTTCTCGCCGACGGCATCACCGCGATCGCGGTCTCACTGCTGTGGTCGTTCCGCAACCCCGCGCACGAACAGCGCATTCGCGAACTCGTCCACGAGATCGACCCGACGGTGTTCGTGTCCCTGTCGAGTGAGGTGAGCCCACGCATCCGCGAGTTCGCCCGCAACGCGACAACCATCATGAGCACCCAGATCGGGCCGGGGCTGCGGGACTACCTCGGTTCGCTGGAGTCGAAGCTGCGGGAACGCAAACTCGCCGGACCACTGCTGGTGATGCAGAGCAACGGCGGCGCCGTCGCGGCGGCCGAGGCACCGAAGAACGCCATCAGCACCGTCGGTTCGGTGCTGACCGGTGGTGTGGTCGGCGCGGTATCCCTCGGCAAGCAACTCGGCCACCGCAACATCATTGCCACCGACGTGGGCGGCACCACCTTCCTCGTCGGCCTCGTTGTCGACGGCGAACCCGTCCGGGCGTCCAGCACGATCATCAACCATCACCCGATCAACGTCCCCACCCTCGAGGTGCACGCCATCGGATCCGGCGGCGGCGCCATCGCCTGGGTCGATCCCGGCGGCAATCTGCAGATCGGCCCCCACAGCGCCCAGGCCGTCCCCGGCCCGGCCTGCTACGGCCAGGGCGGCACCGAACCGACCAACGCCGACGCGAATCTGGTGCTCGGAATCCTGCCCGAACGCGGGCTCCTCGGCGGCCGTAAGCCGCTGGACAAGGACCTCGCACGGGACGCGATCCGCACCAGGATCGCCGAACCCCTCGGGCTGTCGGTCGAAGACGCGGCCGCGGCCATCTACGCCGTGCAGAACGCGCAGACCGGTGACTTGCTACGCAAGACGGTGGTCGAGGCGGGACACGACCCCCGCGACTTCGTGCTCTACGCCTTCGGCGGTGCCGGCCCAGCCCACTGCGCCGCCTACGCCCGAGAGGTCGGCGTCAAGGAAGTCATCGTCCCGCTCGGGCAGGTGGCCTCGGCGTTCTCCGCCTACGGATTGGCGTCGTCCAACATCGTCCTCGCCGCTGAATTGTCCGACCCGGCCGCCATGCCGCTCGATCCTGCCCGTGCCGAGCGCAACTTCGCCCAACTCGAGGCCCAGGTTCTCGAGCAACTCAACCGGCAGGGGTTGACCTTCACCGGGGTGGAGATCGAACGCGAGATCGACATGCGCTACACCATGCAACTCGCGGAGGTAGCGACAGCGGTGCCTGCCGGCAGTCTCGACGCCACCGGTATCCATGCCGCGTCGGACCTCTTCGAGCGGCGGTACGCCGAACTCTACGGAAAAGACAGCGGCTTCCGTGAGGCCGGAATCCAGGCCATCACCTACCGTGTGCGGGCCACCGGCCTCCTGCCGTTCTCCCCGACGCTGCCAGAGGTCAAGTCCGCGGACTCCGCCGATCCCACACCAGCACATATCGGAACCCGAAAAGTGTGCCTGGACGGCAGGATCGGCTACGTCGACACCGACGTCTACGACTACAGCACACTGCTCGCCGGACACGTCCTGCACGGCCCGGCCATCATCGAAGTCCCGACGACCACCGTCGTCGTTCCCCACGACACCACCGGCACCGTCGACCGCCTCGGCAACCTCACCATCGTCGCCCAGTAGGAGCACCGAAGATGACCATGCAAATCCCCGGCTCCGAAATCTTCTCGAGCCGACCGATCGACCCCGACGCACTCGCGCGATCGCTGCCCCCGACGCTGGAAGTCCACACCGTCACCCAGGAGCACATCGACAACCTCGACCCACTGACCTACGAAGTCATCCGGCACCGGCTGTGGTCGGTCACCGACGAAATGGGCGAAGCACTCAAACGCATGTCCGGCTCCCCCATCGTCACCGACGCCAACGACTTCGACTTCGCGATCAGCGACGAGATCGGCCAGGAAGTGCAGGTCGGCCTGTACAACACGATGCTCGTCGGCGCCGTCGACCTCGCCATCTACTGGACCCTCCAGCACCGCGCGACCAACCCGGGCATCACCGAGGGTGACATGTTCCTGTGCAACGACCCCTGGGTCGGCGGCGGACTGCACCAGAGCGACGTGATCGTCTACCAACCAATCTTCCACGAGGGCAAGCTCTTCGCCTGGACCAGCGCCATCTGCCACGAACCCGATCTCGGCGGATCCGGGCTCGGCTCGTTCGACCCCTCCGCAAAGGACGTGTTCTCCGAGTCGCTGCCGACACCCCCCATCAAGGTGGTCCGCGACTACGAACTGCAACGCGACGTCTCCGACGCCTGGGTGCGCCGCTCGCGGGTGCCGATGCTGGTCGGGCTCGATCTGCGCGCGAAGATCGGCGCCAACACCGTGGGCCGCAACCGACTGCTCGCGGTGATCGAGCAGTATGGTGCCGACACCGTCAAGGCCGTGATGAAGCGGATGATGGCCGACGCCGAGGGACGTCTGCGCGGCAAGCTCACCTCGCTGCCCAACGGCACCTGGAAGGCCACCGGCTACCAGGATCAGTCACACACCGGCGACCGCGGAATCCACAAGATCACCGTGGCCATGACCAAGACCGCCGACCACCTCACGTTCGACTTCACCGGCACCGACCCGCAGACCGGCGTCATCAACTGCACCTACGCGGGCATGCGCGGCGGTGTCATGCTCGCCCTGCTTCCGATCCTCGCCGGGGACATCCCCTGGTCCGCGGGCGGACTGATGCGCTGCTTCGACCTGGTATCCGAAGAGGGCACGATCAACAACGCCACCTTCCCCGCCGCGGTCAGCCGCGGACCCATCGGACCCGCCTGGCTCACCGGCACCCTGATTGCCGAATGCCTGTCGCAGATGCTCGACCGGTCGGTCGATCTCGGCAAGAGCGTGCAGGCCGCGTGCTGCGGCACGTGGGACACCGCCGTGATCGCCGGCCTCGACGAACGCCCCGAACAGTCGGTGCCGTTCCTCAACATCATGATGGAGCCGATGGCGGGCGGCTACGGGGCACGCCCCACCGCCGACGGCATGGACACCGGCGGCCTCTTCTGCATCCCGATGGGCCGCATCCCGGACACCGAGATGACCGAGTTCCTCTACCCGCTACTCACCCTCTGGCGCCGCGAGGAACCCGACTCCGGCGGACCCGGACGGCAGCGCGGCGGTGTCAGTGCCTCCATCGCGATCACCCCCTACGGCACCAGCCTGCCGATGGGCCTGGTACTGGCGTCGGCGGGCAAGGCCGTCGCCCAGAACAACGGTCTCGCAGGCGGATACCCGGGTAACACCGGCGTCGAGGTCCTCGCCCGCGGCACCGACATCGTCGAACAGTTCGCCGCCGGCCGCATCCCCGACGCCCTGACCGATCTCGGCGGCGGCCGTGAGCTGGGAGCGTGCTACGCCGAGAGCTACGTGGCACCCGGTGAGGTGCTGTACATGCATTGGCAGGGCGGCGGCGGCTACGGTGATCCGTTGCTGCGCGACCCGGCCGCCGTTTCAGCCGACTTCCGCGAAGGCAAGGTCACTGAACACGGTGCCGAGACCGTCTACGGCGTCGTCCTCTCCGATGGAGACGTCGATGAGATCCGGACGTCGGATCGGCGAGACGAGATGCGCACGGAGCGCCGAGACCGCTCCGGGGCTACTCCGTCCGATGCCCCCGTGCTCGACCTGACCGGAGCTCGCAGACTCGACGACAACTTGGCAGAGGTCACGATCGGAGACACCCGCGCGATCGCCTGCGCCCAGTGCGGACGCCTGCTCGGAGACGACAAGAACAACGCCACCCTCGACCTCGCCCGGTTCGAAGGCCCCTCCTCGACCGCCGGACCACAGGTGACCTCCGATCCGCGCGAGTACGTCGACGCCCCCGTCGTATTCCGGCAGCTGTGCTGCCCCGGCTGCTGGACCGCCATCTACTCCGGCATCGTCCCCGCTGATCACCCCGATCACGCCCTCGACATCGCCCGCCTCCTCCCTGCGATAGCGGAGCGATAATGTCCACGAAACCCGTGATGACACCGGAAGCAGGAGGACTGCGGTGACCTTCTCGGATTGGGGCGGACGCCTCGTCACCTTCCCAGCGGATCGGGCCAGGCACTACCGCGAAAGCGGGATGTGGAGCGCCGATCCCACCGGGCGGCGACTGCACCGTATCGCCACCCGGTTCCCGGATCGAACGGCGGTGATCAGTGCGGAGGGTTCGATGAGCTTCGCCGAACTGGACCGTCGGACCGACCAGGTCGCGGCCGGACTGGTCCGGCTCGGGTTCAACCGGCTCGATCCGGTCGTCTTCCAGCTGACCAATCGCCTGGAGACCGTCCTCGCCTGGTACGGCTGCCTCAAGGCAGGCCTGGTCCCCGTCGCGACTTTGGCCGCGCACCGCATGCACGAGATCGGGCACGTCAGCCGGAAAGTCGGCGCCGTCGGGCACATCGTCGAGGCCCATACCGCGGGATTCGATCTCGTCGAGTTCGCACGCGAACACGCCGCCGGGCATCCCAGCATCCGGCACATCATCAGCGTCGGCGACGAGGCGGGCAAGGATCAGCCGGGCGTGACCCGACTGGAAGACATCGGTCCCGAAACCGATCCCGCCGCAGCCCGTGCCGTGGTCGAACAGGTCGAAGCGCAGATCGACCCACTCGACGTCGTCGCGTTCCAGCTGTCCGGCGGTACCACCGGTGTGCCCAAGGTCATTCCGCGCATCCACGCCGAATACTGGAACAACGCCCTGCTCTACGCACAGCGGCTCGGCTGGGACGAACACAGCCGCGTGGCGCACCTGATACCGATCATCCACAACGCCGGAATCTCGTGTGGGTTGCACGCGGCGCACTCCGTCGGCGCGTCCCTCGTCCTGGCCACCGCCGACGCTCCCGCCGCGTTCGAGTTGATGGCACGGACGGCGGCGACCGAAGTCCTCATCGGACACGGTCACTACCAGGCGGTTCTGACCCCCGACTTCGACAAGGCCCGCACGTCTCTCCGACGCGTCGTGCTGTCGGGCGCCAAGGTTCCACCCGAACTTTTCGACCGCGTCGACGACGGTGCCGGGCACTGGGCAGGTCAGCTGTTCGGCATGTCCGAAGGGCTGTTGACGGTGACCCCGCTCGACTCCTCCACCCACGCTCGCCTGACGACCGTGGGAACCCCGATCGCGTCCGACGACGAAATTCGCATCCTCGAGCCGGGTACCGAGATAGATCTCCCCGACGGCGGCGTCGGAGAACTGTGCTGCCGCGGCCCGTACACGATCCCCGGCTACTTCGACGCCTCGGAACACAACGTGGACGCCTTCACATCCGACGGCTTCTACCGCACCGGTGATCTCGCCGCATTCACCGTCATCGACGGAAAGCGGTACCTGTCGATCGAGGGCCGAATCAAGGACCTCATCAACCGGGGCGGGGAGAAGATCAACGCTGAGGAACTCGAACTTCTCCTGCTCGAACACCCCCGTATCGCCAACGCGGCGGTAGTCGCCATGCCCGACCCCCGACTCGGGGAGAAAACCTGCGCATATCTGGTGGCCACCACCGGAGAACCGTTGTCGATGAAAGCCATTCAAGACCATCTGGCTCAGCTCGGTGTCGCGAAGTTCAAGTGGCCGGAACGGCTCGAATGGGTGCCGTCCTTGCCGCACACCAATGTGAACAAGATCGACAAGAAGCGTTTGCGCGCCGAGATAGCCGCGAAACTGCTCGCCGAGGCCGATGCACGCGGCGCGGTCGTGTAGAACCACCCGTCACCCGGTTCTGTTGACGATCAACACCTTCGGGGCACGTCCACACGGGCGTGCCCCGAAGACGATCACTCGCCACATGACATCTACTGAACGCATCACATTGACTTGTTCGACATGAACGTAGAATAATCGACTTAAACGTCACACAGACTGGAGTTTGCCATGAATCTCGAGCGAGTCGCAGTTCTCGGAGGTGGACCCGGCGGCCTGTATGCCGCAAGACTGCTCAAACTCAGCCATCCGGACGCCGAGGTGACGGTGTACGAACAGAGCGCCCCGGACAAGACATTCGGATTCGGCGTCGGACTCGCCTCCCGCACCCAGCGCAATCTTCGCGAGGCCGATTCGGCATCACTGGAGGCCATCGTTGCCGCTGCACACCCGCACGACATGTCGATGCAGGTCGGCGAGCACATCGCCCGCCTACAGAACGGCGACCTCCTCGCGATCGCGCGCACATCCCTGCTCGAAGTACTGCAACAGCAAGCCCGGCAGGCCGGCGTCCGACTGCACTTCGGTGAACGCCGGGACATCGCCGACCTCGACGCGGACCTGATCATCGCGGCCGACGGCATCAACAGCGGAACGCGCACACAACTCGCAGACCGCTTCGATCCACATATCGACACCGGCACCGGCCTGTACCTCTGGTGCGGAACCGATTTCGCTCTGCCGAGCGCAATATTCACACCGGCCACCACCGAGCACGGCACCTTCGTCGCACACGCTTACCCATACGCGCCACACCGCAGCACCTTCCTCATCGAAACCGACGAGGACACCTGGCGGCGGGCAGGATTCGACGTATCCACCGAGAAGACAGCACCGCTCGACAGCGACGAAACCTCACTGCACTATCTGCAAGCAGCGTTCGCCGACACTCTGCAACACCACCCGCTGATCGGTAACCGCACCCGCTGGATGCGCTTCCGCACCATCACGTGTGGGCACTGGCACAGCGGCAACGTCGTACTCCTCGGCGACGCCGCCCACACAGCGCACTACTCCATCGGCTCGGGCACCAAACTCGCCATGGAGGACGCCATCGCACTCGATCACGCACTCACCGCCTCCCCGAACGTCGAGGAAGCGCTCGCGCAATACGAACGAACTCGCCGCCCCGCCGTCGAATACCTCCAGCGCATCGCGCATCGCAGCGAACTCTGGTGGGAGTCCTTCCCGCAGCGGATGGCACTTCCGGTCGAACAGTTGCTCATCGCCTACATGACCCGCGCCGGAAAGGTCAGTCTCAACCGATTCCACGACACCGCGCCCGCGCTCGTGCGGAAGGGCCTGGCGAGCTACGCGGACGTGCCTGCCGACGCGATCCCCGACACGGACATCACGGATTGGACAATCGGGCAACCGCTCGACCACGGTGACTGCCGATTCGAGCACCGGATCGCACCGCCGGACCTGCGCGATGCCACCACCACCACAGTGCTCGACATCGACTTCGACTCCGCGTGGTGCCCGGAGGCCACCGCACTCGTCGAGACTGCACCGACCGCGCGAACTCTCTGGCTCACCGGCCCACCCACCCGCTCATCGCTGCTCAGCAGGCTCGATTTCGCCGAACGTCTCGGTCACCACACGGACGCAGTCGTCGTCGTCGAGGCCCCCACTTCCTGCCGCGCAGATGTCGCAGCAGGTTTGGCCAGCGTACGGATGCACCTCGCGTTCTTCCGTGATCCGGCGACGTCGGACGCTGATCCGGCGCTTTCCGGGTTGCGGGTCTCGACATGAGTACGCGACCAGTGACCAGCGCCGGTTATCCTTCGGACATGACAAGCGAGGAGGCCGCGAACGAGCGCCGACCCCGAGGCCGGGGCAAATCCCGTACCACCGATCAGACTGCGACCGAGAGCGCGGGCATCCGCAGCAACCCCCGCCGTGAGCTGGTGGAAAAGCAGATCATCGAGCAGGCCACTCGACTGTTTGCCGAACGAGGATTCGCGAGCACCACACTGCAGGACATCGCCGACGCAACCGGCCTGACACGGCCGGCCCTCTATCACTACGTGGCCAACAAAGACGAGCTCCTCTCCCGCCTGGTCAGCGAGAGCACTGAGACACCGGCCGCATTGCTACATACCATCAACGAGCGCACCGATCTGGGTCCGACGGAAAAGCTCCGCGAGATGGCCACCGCCATCGCACTGCATCAGGCGCAGGCCCCAGATCGATTCCAGTTGATCGTCCGATCGGAAGCCGAACTACCCGAAGACATCTCACGTAACTACGAGCAGAGCCGTCGACACGTGCTCAAGGAATTCATTCACGTCGTCGAAGACGGTATCCGCACCGGTGAGATGCGACCGGTCGATCCGCGAACCGCAGCTCTGGCCGTCATCGGCATGCTCAACTGGATCGCCTGGTGGCATCAGCCGGGCAACGCAGACGACGACCGAGTAATCGCGACTCAACTCGCAGACATGGCAGTACGCTCCTTGGTCCACCAGGATCCGCAGTCGGCGACCCCGGAAGGCCCCGCACGAGCAATCGCCATGATCCGCCAGGACCTGAACTACCTCGAACGGCTGCTCGACGAATCACGCCCCGACTGACCGCGCTCGACAGCAACGTGCCCCGATCTGATGGAGGTCACGCGCGTCGCAGCGCCAGCACGGGGATCGTCCGGATACCCGCGGTCTTCTGCGCGTACTCCGCAAAGCCGGGATACCGGCGCGCCTGCTCGGCGAAGATCCGATCCCGTTCGTCACCGGTCACCTCGACGACGGTCACCGGGAACTGCTCGGTGCCCCGTTCGACCTCTGCCGTACCTGCGGTGACGAGGTTGTAGTACCAGTCGGGATTGGTCGGGGCACCGGCCTTGGAAGCGAAGACGTAGATAGTGTCCGGACCTTGCTCATCGGGTAGATACATCATCGGGCTCACGCGATCGCGCCCAGTCTTACGGCCCCGGTGGTGAACCAGCACCACCGGGGCGCCCTCGAATGGGCCACCCACTCGGCCCTGGTTTGCCCGGAATTCGGCAATGATGTTCGCGTTCCAGTCGTCGGGAGTGCTCATCCTCGGAATTGTCCTAGCCCGGCGCGGGAACAGGCGGCATTTCCGGTCGACGTTGCCGACTCGTGTCGCACTCGTTCCCGTGCTGACCGAGATGGCGACCAGTGCGGCACCGACAGAATCAGCCCTGCTTGGGCACCCAGTGGTCGGTGACGAGCTCGTAACTCTGTTTGAGCTCCCCGTACGCCGCTCGCTGGGCCTCCTCGCCCTCGCCGTACCGCCGAACGGCCATCTCATGGGCCGTCGCGAAGGCCGCCTGCACCTCCTTCGACGATCGCCGCAGTGTCTGTGGGAGCTCGGTTCGGTTCACCGCTCCACTCCTTCTCGGTCGTGGCCGTGATGTACTCCTCGATTGTCCGCCCGGGACCCCCGCGACGGTACCGGGTTGACCGGGTTTTCCGATTCCGGCCACGGGCGGCCCGGGCTCGGCACTGCCGGCACCTGCGCGCCCCCGGGCGGGGTCTGCGCAGGGAATCCGGCACCCACACGCATCGAAGCGTGCCTCCACGGTGGCCTTCCAACGGTGTAGACCGGGGAAACACCTGGCACCGGGCACCGGTATGGGTAACAATGACCTCGGAAAACACACAGCAACGCCAAATTCATTCTCGCCGAAGGGAAGTCCGTACCGGAGGAGACTCGATGCCCGTTTCGACACACACATTGTTACAGCACGTCCAGGATCGCACCACCGACCTACGCCGATGGTTGGATACCGGCGACAACACCACCGCCCTGACGGCGTATCTGCGCGACGAACCCGTCGACCACCGATGGCTCACCACCTACAAGCGACTCACGCACGACCTGCTGAGGGCGGTCGACCACGCCCGCTCGCCCAGGGCGCCGCACAAAACGCCGATGCCGAACGTCGGCCGTCCGCCGGACCGTCGATGAACAACGACCAACGCCGGGCGCTCGAGCACGTACGCGACACCTGCGCCATGCTGCACAGCTTCCTGACCACCCACCCGAGCGACCGACCCCCCGAACTGGTCCGATCGGCCACCTTCGAGCAGCTCACCGACGACCTCCTCGACGCCGTCACCGCAGCGCAGAACGCCGGCATCCCCGAACAACGCATCTTCGACAGCATGTGACAACCGTCTGCTGGCCCAGTTCGTGGCCGAAGCCCCCACCGGAATCACAGTTCGGCTCTCTAGCTGGTGCCGGGCGCGGAATACGCATCGCCAGGTGCAATTCCCGCTCGTATTCCGATTGCTCCGGCCTCCCCACGGTTGGCGACGTCGAGTTTCTTCAAGACGCTCGCGACGTGGAATTTGATGGTGCTCTGGCTGATCCCGAGTTCCTCGGCGATGGCACGATTGCGTTTGCCCACCGCGAGGTGAGCGAGGACTTCGAGCTCGCGGGGGTTCAGGGTGGACAGAAGATGCTCGTCGGGACGGGCGGCGGGCGGGTCCAAGGGGATGGTCAGCGTCACCCGGCTCCCCCAGCCGGCGATGGACTCGATGTCGATCCGGCCGCGCAACGTGTGCAGGCGTCCGGACAGTTGGCGAGTCAGTGCATTGCGGTCGATGGTTCCGGGCCCCTGGTCACGGACCTCGATCAGGACGTTGTCACCGTCGCAGTCCCACGCGATCCGCAGCCGGGGCAGCATCGGTTGTGCGCCGAATGCCAGCACGATGGCGCGGACCATCGCGCGCGCCGCATGCGCCACCTCACCAGGGAGCGGACGGCCGTCGGCCGGCGGGTCGACATAGTCGACGTCGACCTCCCGATGCCGCAAGAGAGGTCGCAATTCGCCCTGCAACCTGGCGAATGCCGTGGTGACCGCCTCCTCGGACAGGGCCCGATCGGCGGCACCCGCCGACCGCAGCGCAATCAGTGCGGCCGATGCCGTCTCGCTCGCCGTGATGCGCGACCGCCGATCGTCGAGGTCGTTCGAGCGCAGAGTTCCGAGGATCGACGACAGGGTCGCCTCGTGCACCTCCGTCAGTTCGGCGATGGTGCGGGCGCGTTCACTCGACGCCGCCCGTGACTCGGCGAGATAGTCGGGGCTGGCCTGTGCCACCTGGTGCTGGATGGAGGTCGCGACGATCCCGAACATCGCCGCGACCCCATCGGGGTCGGGTGCGCCCGTCCGAGATGGCCGCGGAACCAGGACGAGCAAGGTGTCGCCGGAGTCGCGGACCGCCCAGACTCGGCGGCGTCCACCTCCCAGCGAACGGATTCCGGCGAAGACACCACCGGGTTCGATGGATTGTTTGATCTCGTCGAGTTCGTCGATGGTCACCCGGTCGACGATCTCGCGGTTACCTGCAACTTTGCGCGGGCGCCCGGTGCATTCACGGGTGAAGATCACCAAGGCATCGTGCGACCACAATGGGCCCAGGAACCGGGAGAAGCGGGCCGCGATGTCCGGGAGCGGTCCCGTAATCACCTTCCGCATCTCCACCCAGGCATCGACCTGCAACCGAACAGAGTCCTCCACGCTTACCACCCGTCAACCGTATGACTGGTCGCCGCGAGAAGGCACTGGCCAAGCGGCCAGCCCGAACCCGCCGACCGGCCGGGTGCCCCAGCGCACCGGGGTCGGCAGCCTTGGGATCAGACCCGAACCGCTACCACCGAGGAGGACCATGACCGTCACCGTCGAGCAGACACGCACACGGTTCAGTGACGGGCGCCGCATCGTGCTCGACGAGAACGAGCGCCTACTCAATTCCGTTGCCGCAGAACAGTGGGACCGCGCCGGCTTGCTCATCACGACTGCGCGGGCAGTGTTCGTGATCGGCAACGGGCGCAGCGGCCTGGCCGTCCAGATGGCGGCGATGCGACTGATGCACCTCGGCCTGCGTGTCCATGTGGCCGGGGAGGTCACCGCCCCTGCCATCGGCGGCGGCGATCTGCTGATCGCCGTCTCCGGGTCGGGCACCACCGCCTCGGTGGTCGGCGCGGCCGATACCGCGAAGAAGGTGGGTGCCTCGGTCCTGGCAGTCACTACTTCCATGGACTCGCCACTCGCCCGGCGCGCCGACGAGGTCCTGGTCCTGCCGGCGGCCGACAAGCAGGACCACAGCGCAGCCATCACCCGCCAGTACGCGGGCAGCCTGTTCGAACAATCCGTGCTCCTCGCATTCGACGCACTGTTCCAGGCGTTGTGGAGCAATGAAGACCAGACCGCCGAGCGGCTGTGGGAACGCCACGCCAACATCGGCTGACCACGAATCCCATCACAAGATAACCAGGAGAAACACATGACGAAGCTGCAGGTTGCAGTCGACCTTCTCACCACCGCCGACGCGCTGGCCCTGACCAACAAGGTCGCCCCGTACGTCGACATCATCGAACTCGGGACCCCGCTGATCAAGAGCGCCGGCCTCAGCGCAATCAGCGCGATCAAGGCGGCGCACCCGGACAAGGAGGTCTTCGCCGACCTCAAGACCGCCGACGCCGGCTTCCTCGAGGCCGACCTGGCCTTCTCCGCCGGCGCAGACCTGGTTACCGTCCTCGGCGCTGCCGGTGATGCCACCATCAAGGGTGCCGTCGAGGCAGGTCAGAAGCACGGCAAGAAGGTCGTCGCCGATCTGATCGGCGTCGAGAACCGTGTCGAGCGGGCCCGCGAGATCTCCAAGCTCGGTGTCGCGTTCGTCGAGATCCACGCCGGCCTCGACGAGCAGGCCCAGCCCGGGTACTCCATCCAGACCCTCCTCGACGACGGCAAGATCGCCGGTGTCCCGTTCTCCGTCGCCGGCGGCGTGAAGGTCGACACCATCGCCGCCGTCCGTGACGCCGGTGCCGACGTCGCCGTCGCCGGCGGCGCCATCTACAGCGCCGAGGACCCCGCCGCAGCTGCGAAGGCCCTCAAGGAAGCACTGACCAAGTAGCACGCGATCGCTGACGGTGAAGGCTCTGAACACAACCGGTTCAGGGTCTTCACTCTTTCGCACCCCGGGTCAGATTCCGTCTCAGTGCAGACAGCCGAGAGGGGTTCTCCGCCGGCAACAGATGGCGGAGAACCCCGTAAGTGGTGGTGGCTGAACGGTTACGTGGCGGTCGGTTCGAAGTGGAGGATCTGTACTCCCCCGGTGGCGAAGTGGGGTACATCGGCCTGAGCTGCCGCACCCTCAGGTGACGCGAGAGCCGCGAACATCTCCTCTGCGGAGTCGAAATCCGCCTCGAAGATCGCGACAAACGGTGTGGCTCCCTCGGCTGCCGCAACGTCTACGGTGTGGCGGATCGCGCGGACGCCCGGGAGTTTGCGCGCAATCGGCAGGTGGGTGCCCTGGTAATACGTGCGGAAGGCGTCGGGGTCGGCAGGTCGGCCGTAGAGGACCATCAGGGTGTGCATGTGTTCCTTTTCTCGACTAGCAGGTGCAGGTGCGCAGGACGCCACGGGTGCCGGACGATCGTCCCGCGCAGGTTCCATTGCGGCAGGTGCGGGGCGAACTGCGAGTAGTAGCCATCGTCGTCGGCGTGCCACAACTCGATGATCGCCCCGCCGAGGCCGGTGACCCGGCCCCGGAGCACGAGCGAGGGGACGCCCGGTCCTCCTCCCGCATCGGCAGGGTGCACCGGGCGGGGAGTTCCGGTGCGCCGAATCGCGTCGTAGAGGCGGGCGGTCATCCGGATCAAGTTCCGGAACGCCGGATGCGTGGTGAATCCTTCACCCGGTCCCGTTGAAACCAGATCTCCCGATCATCGCGCAGCGACTCGATGTACTCGTCACCGGTCATCGGACGGGTGGTGAAATTCGCGGTCCGGGTCGCATCACAGTCCGAGGCGGCATTGACCTTCGTGCGGTCGACGTCGCTATCGGGGACAGCTTCGGTGGTGGTCATGCGGTGGTCCTTTCGAGAGCCTGGTCGCTGCGGCGGCAGTGCGCGGCAGGGGGATACAGGTAGAAGGGGGTACGCAGGGTGTTTCCGGCGCCGTGCGCGGTGCCATCGTCCCTCGGACAGGTCACACGGTGACGCCACTGACGAACCTTCCGAAGGCGCTACGTAATTCGCGATCGCTGAACTTCCGCACGACCGGGGGTTCTAAGGACACACGCTGCTCGGTCACGGTCGATCCTCGGGCACCGGGTTCTGAGCGGGATCCCACTGGACCAGTACGCGCTCGGGTCCGCGGAAGGACGTGTTCGGCGAGTACGTCCACTCCTGGCCCTCCACCAGAATCAGGTGCGGAAGCCGCTTGGTGGTCTCCTCGAGCATCACGCGCATCTCCATTCGGGCCAGGGCCTGCCCCAGGCAGAGGTGGATACCCCATCCGAACGCCACATGCTCGTCTGCGTTCTCGCGGGTGATGTCGAAGCGGTCGCCGTCGTCGAACACGGCGTCGTCGTGGTTGGCCGATCCGGTGAGCACGAGAATGCGTTCACCGGCGGCGATGTCGAAGCCACCGATCGTCACCGGGCGGGTGGTCACTCGCCGCCAGGCCGGCACCGAGGACGCGTAGCGCAGGATCTCCTCGACGGCGTTCGGGATGAGCGAGGAATCGTTGCAGAGTAACTCCCACTGATCACGGTTCTCGAGCAACACCTTGAAACCGTTCGCGGTTGCGTTCGTCGTGGTCTCGTGCGAGGCGTAGAGGTGGCTCTGCATGATCGAGGCAAGGTACGTTTTGTCCCACACGTCGTCGTTGCCGGCCTTCTGCCATGCCTTGATCGCATTGCTCATGTAGTCGTCGCCGGGATTCTCGATCAACCGCTCGACGTGTTCGCGGGCGTACTCGAGGTAGGCGGCGAACTCGCCCGCCAACTCCACCTGCTGCTCATCGGTCGGGCGCCCCCAGATCCACAGCGCGAAGCGGGACGCGTACCCGCGGGCGCGCTCGACCTCTGCCTCCGGTACTCCCATCAACACGAACGCCGTAAGGGCAGGCACCTGGAACGTCATGTCAGCGACCATGTCAGCATTGCCCGTCTTGATCATCGCGTCGAGGCAGTCGCCGACGAAGCGGCGGGTTATCGGCTCGATCTCGGCAACCCTGTCGTCGGTGACACCCTTGCGCAGCACGCGGCGCCGCTTGGTGTGCAGCGGCGCGTCCTCGTCGACGAGCATCGTCGAGGGCACGAAGTCGACTGCCGCGAGTTTCTCCATCGCGGCCGGGCAGGGCGGTTTGATCAGCTCACCGGCGGCGGTGGCACTGTACGACTCGGTGTCCCTGAAGATGGCGACGACATCGTCATATCGGCTCACCACCCAGTACCCGATCTCGGGACTGTAGAAAACCGGTTCCTCGTTGCGGGCGCGGGTGAATACGGCATAAGGGTCCTGCAGGTATTCCTCGTCGAACGGATTGAACTCCGCCGCGAACTGGCTCACCGGGCACTTGCCCGGTGACGTCGCCGAACCCTGCGGCGCGGAGGTGGTTTCAGTCATGTCGATTCTCCTATGAGTGGACGGGTGCGGTGGCACGCCGGGCTGCGACGAACCAGGGAATGGACGAACCAGGGAATGTATGGGGTCGTGTGCACGTCAGAGGTCGAGGACGAGCCGCCCGGAGCGGGCGCGTGAGCAGCAAATCATCATTACGTCGTTCTCGGCCTGCTCGTCCTCGTCGAGGATCTGATCGCGATGGTCGACTTCGCCCTCGAGGACCGTGGTCTCGCAGGAACCGCAGACGCCTTCGGCGCAACTGTTCGACGCCTTGATGCCACAGGCGAGGACGGCGTCGAGGATGGTCTGGTCGGGTGCGACGGTCAGCGTCTTGGCCGACCTCGTGAGTTCGACTTCGAAGGCCACTTCGGCGTCCGGGTCGAGCTCGACGGCGGTTCCGGAGAAGTGTTCGACGTGTAACTGTTTCGACATGCCGAGCTCGGCGCAGCGGGCTGTGACCGCGTCGAGGAGTCGTTGCGGTCCGCAGCTGTAGATGTGCACGCCGGGACCGAGGTGCGCTCCGAGAAGGTCGTCGACGTTCATGCGGGCGCCTTCGCCGGACACGCACAACTGAACATTGTCCCGATCGCCGAGCTGATCGGCGAAGGCCATGTTCGTGCGGGACCGGCCGGCGTAGATCAGCCGATGTGGGCGTTGCTGTGAAGCGGCAGCCCCCATCATCGGAAGTATCGGCGTGATCCCGATTCCGCCGGCGATGAACAGATACTCTTCGCCGGATTCGAGTGGAAAGTTGTTCCGCGGATGCGATGTGGTGAGCGTTGCGCCCTTCGTGATCTCGTCGTGGATATATTGCGATCCACCGCGGCTGTTCGGATCGCGCAGAATCGCTACCTCGTAACGAGATCGATCACCAGGGTCGCTGTGCAGCGAATACTGTCTGACCATGCCGCCGGGTAGGTGAATGTCGATGTGCGCGCCTGCCTCCCATTCGGGAAGGTCATCTCCATTGCTGTCGATCACACTCAACGTGAGCACGTTGTCACATTCGCGGCGAACCTCATCCACGATCAGGTGCAGAACCGGCGTCGAATCGGATGCGACGGTGGGCATATGAGCCTCCATGGCTTGGGAAGCGGGAAAATACTCTGACAGAGCGACTTTCAGGTCAGGGACGGAGTCGGTCACTACCGATAGAAGTTGTGTTCGGCCTCACTTACGAAGTTACGAAGTTGCGCGTGTCATATCTATCCCCTCGGCGTCGCGAACTGTCCACGCAGCGACAGCGATGCGCCGGAGTCGACGGCGGCGCCGCGGCATGCAGATCGACGCGGGCCGGCACCACGATGTCCGCCGGTCTTCGAAGGCCGGCGGACATCGTGGTGGGATATGGATCTGCGTTCAGATCGCCAGCGGAGCCGCCCCGCACGACGCCTGGCGGTGACCAATTTTGCCTGTCTTCGTGAGAGGCGTCAGCTCACGCGGCGGCCGCAGCCGGGAGCCAGTCGACTTCGACTGATTGAGCACCGGACAGCGCGAGCAACGCGCGGATCGGTCCGCCTTCGCGGAGCTGGCGGCCGACCTCCCACTGCCGCGCCGCAGGGTTGCCCGTGACCGCGAGTGTGGAATCGCCGATCAACAGCTGAGGGGTGTGGATGTAACGGCTGCCCTCGATGAGCAGCACTTCTTCGTCGACGACGTGCACTGGGACGTCCTGCGCGCCGACGGTGTCTCCGAGCATCAATACCACCTGCTCCGCACCCGTGGCCGGGTCATGGGAGGCAACGATCCTGGCACTTTGGGCTCCGACGGTCACTCGAGCATCGAGTGTCAGAGCGGGGCGATCCCGGAAAGGGGTGAGCTCGTGTTCACCGAAGGCCACACGAGTCCGTGTGCTGGTGGATGCAGTCGTTGTTCTCGCCATGTCGATCATCTCTTGCCGTGTCGTTGCGGTGAGGCGTGGAGGTGATCGGTCGGTCAGCGCCGTTCGGCGGCCTGGTCGGGCCGGTCTCCCACTGCCCTTACTGACGAATCTAGGCACCCCGACCGGGCCTATCTATCCCGAGAGCGCACGACACTATCCATCCAGCGCCCATTGCCGATCCCTCCCATCGCCATCGTGATGGCGCCGGACGCGAACCGGGGTGCGGCGCGTCAGCCGTACCGCAAGGTCCGTGAAGGACTGACCCCATACATTTGCCGGTAGTCGCGCGAGAATCGCCCGTAGTGGTAGAAACCCCACCGTCCCGCGATGCCGGCGACCGTTTCGGCGTCATGTTGCGCATTGACCAGATCCTCATGCGCCTTTTTCATTCGGACGCCGCGGAGATACTCCATCGGAGTGGCATCCATGAATTCGCGGAATCCGCGCTGGAGTGCGCGCACACTCAACCCGACCTCGCGGGCAATATCGGCCGGCGTCAGAGGCAACGCCGCGTGTGCGCTGATGAACTCGACGGCATGACGAATCGTGGCCGGTGCGGTCAGCGCGGCCGGCGTCGCCAGATCATCCGCGTACTGATGTTCGGTCAGGGAAAGCAGCCCCACGACGATCGAGTACGCCAACGGCTCGGCCAGCATCGGGTTCACCAACATCGACCCGATGATCTGGCTCTGATATGTGTTCAGAACAAGTGTGCGCCACGCACCTCCATCGACACCGGTCAAATCGAGTCCACCATGGATCCGGACCGGCTCGGTGACCGGCCGACCCAGCAGATCCTGCAGCGCAGTGTGCACGGCCACACGGTCGAGCTTCATCGCGAACATGTTCAGCCGACTGTTCGGCGGAGTCAGGATCCGAGCATTGGAGCCGGTCTGATAGACCACCGCACTGTTCTCTTCGACAATGGTCTGCTCACCGTTCGACTCCGACAGAAGTCGACCCGACAACGGGATGTTCACGTGATAGCCCTCGATGGAGGGGCAGAAGAGGTCGCTGTTGCTGTTGTAGCGGATTTGGCCCGCAACCAACGGACCGGTGGCTATCGCTTTCAGGTCTGCTTCGAACCGGGACACCGGCGCAACCCGGGTGAGCTCGTGAGGATGGAACACCTGGCCCACACCTGCGGTCGCCTCCTCGACGTCTCCGCAGTGCAGGAGGATCGGCACGGATGGCCGACCACTGCCACGAGAGCCGTACGACGCGGTCATTCTTCCGATCGCCTTTCCATGGTCGGCAAGGGTCTCCCGACGATCACACGAACCAAGAGCCTCCTCCCACCCCACGGTTCGACATGCGCACACCTGACCGAATAGCGCCCGAGGAGTATGGTCTGCATCACTATTTTATGTCAATGATCTCCTTGTTCCCTGCTCCGCCGGAGCTCGTCCTCGTTGTCGACGGTCGTAGGCGTCGGCGGCAACTGCAGCCCGCATCCTGGCGCCGCAGATCGGCGTACGACACTGACCGGCGGCACCGCGGGTCAGAGCGACCGCCACTCCCGGCCGGTCCGGCTGAGGATCCGTTCCGCAGATTCCGGGCCGGACGCGCCGGACGGATAGATGTCCGGGCGACCGACGGCGGCCCAGTGCTCGAGGAGCGGATCGATGATCCGCCAGGACCATTCGACCTCCTCACGGCGAGGAAAGAGGGTGGCGTCGCCGCGCAGCACGTCACAGATCAGCCGCTCGTAGGCCTCCGGTGCCGGGTCGAACACCGACCGGAAGTCCATCCCCAGGCTGACCGGCTGAATGTGCATGCCGCCGCCCGGACGTTTGGCGCCGATGTGCAACTCGATGCCGTCGTCCGGCTGGACCCGGAACACGAGCACGTTCGAGACCGCCGCGGCCCTCGCGGCGGGTGACCCGTGGGCGGGGGGTGTGAACGTCACCGCGATCTCGGCGGTCCGCCGTGCGAGACGTTTGCCGGTACGGATGAAGAACGGCACGCCGGCCCATCGGCGGGTCGCGATGCCGACCGTCAGGGCAGCGAAGGTCTCGGTCGCCGAGTCTGCGGGGAACCCTGCCTCGTCAGCCAATCCCGGTACCGGAAGACCGTTCTCCACGCCCGCACCGTATCGGCCGCGGGCCGATGTCTCAGCGAGCGGTCCGAGAAGTTCGGTGGCAGAGAGGACCTTGAGCTTCTCGGCCGCGATGCTGTCGGCGTCGAACGCGACGGGTTCTTCCATCGCGATCAACGCCAACAGTTGCAGCAGGTGATTCTGGATGACATCGCGGGCGGCGCCGACGCCGTCGTAGTACCCGGCGCGCCCGGTCAGTCCAACACTCTCGGCCATGGTGATCTGCACGTGGTCGATGTGCCGGTTGTTCCACAGTGGCTCGAACATTCCGTTCGCGAACCGCAGCGCGAGGATGTTCTGCACCGTCTCCTTCCCCAGGTAGTGGTCGATGCGGTAGATCGAGGCCGGCGGAAACACTCTTTCCAGCGCGACACCGAGGGTCTGCGAGCTGGCGAGATCGTGCCCGAACGGTTTCTCCACCACCACCCGACGCCATCCGTGCGCATTCCGGTTCAGACCGCAAATCGCGAGCTGGTCGCAGACCGCCGCGAAGGAGGACGGCGGCACTGACAGGTAGAACAAGTAGTTACCGGGCTTGCCGCGGCGGACGTCGAGCTCGGCCAGCCGGGCGGCGAGTCCGGCGAACGCGGCCGTGTCGTCGAACGACCCCTCCACGAGGTGGATACGCTCGCTCAGCCCCGCCCACACCA
>NZ_LTCZ01000137.1:0-11375 GCF_001583455.1 Rhodococcus sp. LB1
GACACCACCTCGATGCTGTTCGGGGACGCGAAGAAGTCGGTCGCCGAGGTCACCGAGGAACTCAAAGCCCTATAGGAGATAAGCGCCATGCGTGGGCACATCCCGATGGGAGGTGCCCACGCACAGCCCATCGAAACAGATCGGTCAGTAAATTAACCCGATATGCATTCGCGGCGCCCAGGGCGTGCAGAACCAACTTCGCACGCCGACAGTAAGACCTGCCGCACCCTCTCGTAAGTCGCCGAAATCGAATCGAACGGCCCATCGCACACCCCTTTGCGCAAGTAGCTGGACCGATCGGCACTGACATCGGACCGGACACCCCGTTGTAGGGTTCCGCCCAGTTATCGACTGCAGCAATCAATTCCGGAGCGCATGCGAAGGTGTGGCGGTAGTGGTAGTCGTGTTTGGACTCGCCCACAGGCTGTCGGCGGTTCCCACATATCCCGGTCTCGCCCACCGGACGCCGCAGCCCGAAATGCTCGCCGTCACCTCTGACTTGGATGGAAATGCGGCTAGATGGACATGGGTGCATGCGGTCGGCTACACCGGGCCTCGCGATTTCCGGCGACAGCCGCGCACGTCGGTCCGACTATTGATTTGGACAGACATAGTCAGTATTATGGGGTCATACGTATTCTTGGATGGCCACTTGCCGCTCGCACGGGTGACAGCGGACAGGGCAGCTGAGAGGCGCTCAACCACACGAACATGTTGTCAGGAGAGCTGATGTGCCCCGAATGAGCAGAGACTGCCGAGTCGTGCCTCGGAACTTACGGCGAGGTCCATCAAGAATAGCTTGACATGGCGCCAGGCCCTCCTCGTCTTTGGCGTAGCCGCCGGCGAAACCGTGCTGACCTTCGTTGTGAGCCCATCGATGGTGTTCCCGGGCATGGCAACAGCGGCAGGCCTCGACGAGTCTCGGCGCGCTGTCGAGGCTTTGGACCGCCGGATCGTTCCCGGGCACGACCGGTGGAGGGCGTGACGGCGGGCGCTTGCGCTAGCGCGTCGGCGGTTCGCTCGACGAAATTTCACTGCGGCGATCGCGGATCCCGCACCGCAAGAAAAGGAGCTTGATTTCATGGGAAAACTTGAGGGCAAGGTTGCGTTCATCACCGGCGCAGCGCGGGGGCAGGGTCGTAGCCACGCTGTGCGGTTGGCGCAAGAGGGTGCCGACATCATTGCGGTGGACATCTGTGAGGATATTCCCAACAGCCCGTACGAAGGTGCTAGTGACGCGGATCTCGCCGAGACGGTGAAGCAGGTAGAAGCTCTGGGCCGGCGCATTGTGGCGGCAAAGGCCGACGTCCGTGATTTCGACAGGCTCGAGAAGGTGGTCGACGACGGCGTCGCACGGCTAGGCAAGCTGGACGTAGTATGCGCCAATGCCGGTATCGCCGGTATCACCAGTCGACCGCAGTCTGTGTGGGAGTATGACGCAGCGACATGGCAGACAATGATCGATATCAACCTCACCGGCGTCTGGCACACGGCGAAGGTCGCAGTTCCGCATCTCATCGCCAATCAGGGCGGCTCCATCGTTCTCACCAGCTCGGCTGCTGGGCACAAGGCGTACGCGAACATCGGCCACTATGTGGCAGCCAAGCATGGCGTGATCGGACTGATGCGTACGCTCGCAATCGAATTGGCTCCACACAGCATTCGTGCGAACGCAGTGAGCCCCACGCAGGTGGACACACCCATGATCCAGAACACGGCCATGCGTCGATTGTTCCGACCTGATCTCGAGCATCCAACCAGGGAGGACTTCGCTCCGGCTTCTCAGACGGTGAACGCCTTGCCGATTCCCTGGGTGGATTCGGCAGATGTCAGCAATGCGATCTTGTTTCTGGCTTCCGACGAATCTCGGTACATCACCGGTGTCGCCCTTCCTGTCGACGCGGGTGCACTCATCAAGTAGAACGAATCGGATCGCTTTCCGCGTGAGTGACTCTCGTTGGCCATTACGCCATTCAGGAGAGGCAGATTCGTGTCTGATAACGATACGAAGGTGTACGTGACCGCCGCGCTGGAACGTTTCCCCACGAGTATCAGGTACATGGCATTCGGCATCAGTTACAACGTCTTCCGGCTGATCGGCGGAATCGCGGCATACGTCTCGACATTCCTGGTCGCGCAGACGGGGACCACTTACGCGCCCGCCTTCTATCTGATGGCTATTGCCGTGGTGGTGCTGCTGACAACGTTGCGGGTCCCGGGACCGCGAGTCGCCCCCCGGATCGGCATAAGAGAGATACTCCGGCGCTCCGTCGGCAACCGTCATCGCCGGTATCCGCCGGTGCATCGAACAAGGAGGACCACCATGGGACGTCTCGACAACAAGGTCGCGCTGGTGACCGGCGCCGCCCGTGGCCAAGGACGGTCACATGTCCTGCGGCTTGCCGAGGAAGGCGCCGATGTGGTGGCGATAGATATCTGCACCCCGATGGAAACCGTGCCCTATGCCCTGCCCACCTCCGAGGATCTTGCCCGTACGGCAGAACTGGCCGAGACGACGGGCCGCCGGGTAATTCATCGGGAGTGCGATATCAGGGATCTGGCCGGGCTCCAGGCCGTTGTTGCCGAGGCGGTCGGGGAGCTCGGTGGGATCGATATCGTCGTGGCTAATGCCGGCATCACCAGTTTCGCGCCCTCCTGGGAAATGTCCGAACAGCAATGGCAGGAGATGATCGACGTCAATCTCACCGGTTCGTGGAAGACCGTGCGGGCGGCGGTGCCGTCGATGATCGAGCGGAGGCGGGGCGGATCGATCATCCTCACCAGCTCACTTGCCGGTCTGATCGCGTACGCCGATCTATCCCACTACACTGCCTCCAAGCACGGCGTCACCGGTCTCATGCGCGCGCTCGCGGTCGAGCTCGGCCCGCACAACATTCGGGTCAACTCACTACATCCCGGGAACGTCGACACACCGATGATCAACAACCCGGTGGTGCACAATGTCTTCCTTCCCCACCTCGCGAACCCGACGCGAGCCGAGGTGGAAGAAGTTTTCGTTCAATTGCAAGGCCTGCGTGTGCCTTGGATCGAACCCATCGACATCAGCAACGCGGTGGTCTACCTCGCCTCCGACGACGCTCGCTACGTCACCGGCACCACACACGTCATCGACGCGGGAGCCATGGCGCCCAACAAGATCCCCCACCCAGTGACCGGCTGACGGCACGGACCCGGGCCTCGCACAAGTTCAAACAGGAGCGCATGATGGACAAGATCGACAGCGAGAACCTCCTCGTGGTCGGGGCAGGCCTCGGAGGCCTTGCTACCGCGATCGCCGCGGCAGAACGCGGATTCCGGGTGACGATTCTCGAAGCGGCGGACAGGGTGGGCGGGGCCGCAGCCTACTCGGCCGGAGTGGTCTGGTCGCCCGCGAACCACGTGATGCTTCGCGAAGGCGTTCACGACAGTATGGAAAACGCCGCGACATTCATCAAAGCGACGGCCGGACGTTATCCCGAGCTGCTCGACGATTCGGCCATGTATCGATTCCTGACGATGTCGCCGCGAGCGGTCGAGTATTTCGAGAACCTCGGGGTAGTCCAATGGAAAATCATTCCAGCAATGCCGGACAGCCATGCCGGGGCGCCGGGATGGTCCGAGTACGGACGCTATCTCTCGGCTGTATTCGACGCTGATCTGCTCGGAGACTGGCGGGACAAGTTGCGCTATACCCCGCACTTTCCCTACGAGACCAACTACTGGGAAATCCACGAGAAGACCGGGAAGACACCCGCCGCGCTGACTCCGAGCTCTGACGGGGGCAAAGTCGAACCGCCGACCCGAGAGCTTTCGGAGACGGACAGGCCAATTAACTTGCTCGGATTCGGTACCGGTGTTGTTGCGAACTTTCTGCACGCCACCTCGCGCAGAAACGAGATCACGATCCGGTTGGAACACCGTGTGGAGGCGCTGATAATCGAGGATGAACGCGTCGCGGGTGTAGTGGTCGATACATCCGCGGGACGGGAAACGTTTCGGGGCAAGGTGGTCCTCGCCACGAGCGGGTTCGATTCGGACCCCGCTCTGGTGAAGCGGTTCACCGGCTTAGGAGAGCAGGACTACGGAACGATGGCTCCGCGAACGAACCGTGGCGACGGATTCCGTCTTGCAGCGTCGGCCGGCGCCGATCTCGTTCAGTTTCCGGCACGTTCCGCGCCGTATATCCCCGGATACTTCTCCGGGAAGGCGAACGCATTTCTCGGACGGGAAGAGTATACGTACCCGCATACTTTCATCGTCAACTGTAGAGGAGAGCGCTTCTGCGACGATTCGTACTATGGCGATCTGGCGTGGCAGGCGCTGGCCCCCGACGCGCAACATTTCCCGATCTACATGATCTGGGATGAGGAACACCATCGTCGTTATGGGGGAGTCGGTGCAGACCCCGGCGGGGACTACGAAGAAGGCCTGGTCGAATCTGCTACGACGATGAAGGAACTCGGCACCAAGCTGGGAATCGACGGCGTGCAACTCGAACGAACGGCCGCCGAATTCAATGGCCCTGCGGCGACGGCCGCCGATCCGCGATTCGGACGGGGAAGCGATCCGTACGTACAGCGCTTCTACGGAGACCCTACGCACGAGCTGCACCCCAATATCGCGCCCGTCGCCACGCCACCGTACTTCGGTATGCGTCTGCGTCTCAACATGGTCTCGATCTCAATGAGCGGTGTTCGTACCGATCCCGACGGACACGTGCTCGACATCAGCGGAAAACCCATTCCCCATCTCTACGCGGTGGGCGCTGTCGCCGCCTTCACAGCGACCGGAACCAGTTACCAAGGTGGATTCTCCCTCAGCCGGGCGCTCACCATGGCGCTGACCGTAGCCGAGTGCGCGAGCCGGGAATAGCAGGATCGAACGGCGATAAGCCGGCAACGTACGTAGTGTTCGCGTAGTCGAAGGGCAGATTCCTATGGGTAACCCACTGCATATCGGTGTCACGTTGCCGAACTTGGGTCCGAATGCACAGCCGGATACGATCCGCCGGCTTGCCCGTATCGCCGAACGACGGGGCTTCGGGTCTGTCTGGGTTTCCGACCATATCGTGATGCCGGCCGCTCCGTTGACCGAGTATCCGTACAGTGGCAATGGGCGACCACCATTCGATCCGTCCACCCCGTACCTCGACCCGTTCGCCACGCTGAACTTCGTTGCCGCCTGCACCGAACGAGTACAGCTCGGCATCGGAGTTCTGGTACTTCCTTTGCGGCACCCGATCGGCGTGGCTAAACAGGTAGCGTCCCTGGACGTGCTCTCCGGCGGCCGGACCCTGCTGGGCGTGGGAAGCGGGTGGATGGTCGAGGAATTCTCTCTGCTCGAGCAGGGTTGGGCCGATCGTGGGCGGCGCACCGATCGGGGCATCGACACATTGCGGGGATGCTGGCAGGCCGACGCTGCGGTGCCCGACGGTGGCCGAGTCGGCATCGCGCCGCCTCCTCGGCAAGGCGTCCGGCTGCCGGTGCTCATCGGTGGACACAGCTCGGCAGCGCTCCGCCGTGCAGTCCAGCGTGGGGACGGCTGGTATGCCACCAAATTGACTCCCTCCCAGTTCGCCGAGCGCCTCGGCAGGCTGCGCCGAATGGAGGCGCAGAGCGGCGCATGCGAACAGTTGGTCGTGGGGGTTCGCCCGGATGTCGTTGCACCGGAAAGGGCCTCGACGATAACGCGTGATCTCGCCGACGCGGGAGCGGAGTTCGTCGTGCTCGGCGGACCCTTCGGGGAGCTCACCCCGGACCAGGCGGCATCCTGGATGGAACGCGCCGCCGATGCGCTCGGACTCGTCGGAGAACTCGTCCCACCGATCGCGTCGCGACGGTCCTGGCCGGCGGTTACCGCAGCGGTTGGGCCTCGAGCCGTTGGCCGTTCGGCCTATTGATCAGTATCAGAACCCGTTCCTCGCCCGTAGGACACCTGCATCAACCTGTCGGCGGGAGGCACCTGGGGACACGACTGTCCATTTATTCGTTACGGCTGACGAAAGGTCTGCACACATGTCCATTGAAGACAAATTTGCCCTCATCGAGCTGAACCATCGCTACGCCCTTCTCCTCGACACGGGCGAACCCGCCCGGTGGGCGGCCGAAGTGTTCACGGAGGATTGCGTTTTCGACGAGCGCCAGTTCGATTCCGGTCTCCATGTGGGGCGCCAGGCAATTGCGGCTTACGGAGACGAATTGATGGCATCGGTGGAACACGTCGTTCACCACATGACCAACCACGTGATCACTGTTCGGTCGGAAACGGGCGCGACGGGCGTTGCGTTCGGTATATGCGAGGTGCAGCACGCCGACGGCGGTCCTCGGCTGCGGTTCAACGTTCTGTACGAAGACGAGTACAGAAAGGTCAACTCCATGTGGCTGATCTCCAAGAGGGTGCTTGTGAAGACCTTCGAACCCGAGCAGGTCGGGCAGTTCCCCGCTGCCCCGGCATAGTGCTCTGGCGGCAGATCGTGGCCTGAATCCGTCCGGTACGGCCCCGTATGTTGCCCTGTCGTCACAGGCCAACCGTGACGGGTCGGAGCGCCCGCGTCGCCGAACTCGTCGCCGCTAGTCGACCATGGTTAGGCCACCGCTGACGCTGAGTACCTGGTGGACCCAGCTCGTCGATATCGAGCACGATACCCTCGGTGCGGGACTGGGAGTCCGCGCGGCGTTTCCCACGTCCGGGCCGGCGAAAACCGACGAGTACGTCCCGGCCTTCACGCCCGCCCAAGACGAGTAGGCCGTTGTCCGATAAAAGTGCCGGTCACATCGTGATTGATTCGGCATATTCCGGTCGCCGTGGTGTGCACCGGACGCACTGCTTCGCTATAGGCAACATAACCGACGAACCAGGAGAGTAGGTCACGAATTATGTCCGATCGAACTGCCGGCATGAAGTTTCCGTCAAAGGTCGGTGTCTGGTGGAACAGCGAGGCGTGGCCGATACGTGAGGCACAGGACATCGCCCGCGAGATCGAAGCGCTGGGGTTCGGTTCGCTGTTCATGCCCGAGGGCGGCGGCAAAGACGCGCTGGTAGAATCCGCGGCCTTTCTCGCGGCCACCGGCCGGCTGGTGGTCGGCACCGGCATCGCCAATATCCACGTTCGGATACCAACAGCGGCGGAATCCGGCGGCCGCATCCTCAGCGCCCTGTACCCGGGACGGTTCGTGCTCGGTCTGGGCGTCAGCCACAGCCCGTTCGTCGAACAGTTGCCCGGAGGCGCGTATCGCAAGCCGCTGGCAACGATGCGGACGTATCTCGAGCGCATGGACGCACTGTCCCCGGAGATCGAGCCCGGCGCCAGGCCGCTACGCCTGCTCGCCGCATTAGGACCGAAGATGATCGAACTATCCGGCGAGCACGCCAACGGCGCCCATCCGTATCTGGTGACACCCGAACAGACACAGGTGACCCGCTCGATCCTCGGCGCCGATCGCTGGATCGTCACCGAACAAGCTGTGGCGATCGGTGGCGATACGGACGATCAACTTCGGCGTGCGCACGACCACCTCACTATGTATTCGTCGCTGCCCAACTACCGGAACTCGTGGCTGCGCCAAGGTTTCGAGGAGCCCGACCTGGTCGGCGGTGGATCGGACCGGTTGGCCCGCGCACTGGTCGGCATGGGTACTGCCGACGACGCGGCCGCTGCGCTCACCGCACATCTCGACGCCGGCGCGGACCACGTCGTTGTGCAGGTCCTCGCGGACACGCCGTCGACCGACCCGCGGCCGGCGCTCCGTGAACTCGCCTCGGCGTTGCAGTTGTAATTGCACCGGCGACCAGTGCTCGGCTTGCCATTGGTCGGCGTGGAGATAGCCGCGCGACATAGCAGCACCGACAGGGGCCGACGACCTCTCCCACCCGGAGAGAGGTCGTCGGCGGCCCATAGGCGCTGGGTCAGCGGTGTGCGGCGCGATTGATCGCGACGGTCTCGTCTAGCGAGGGCGCCTCGGCGAGGCTCGCGAAATGCTCCCCGAGCCGGTCACGAGTACGGGGCGCTTCGTCCTTGTCGGCCGCTGCCAGGGCCTGCCCCAACTCCGCGACATCCAGTTCGGTGCAGTAGGCGGGCGTCCCCGGCTGCTGCCGCCACGATTCGGCCAGAGCCCCGGCATCGACGGGATCGAAGCCCGTGTCGTCGACGAGCTGCATGACGGTCCGGCGTGCTCGTTCCGAATCGGCGGCAACGGGGATAGCGATCCGGCCGAGCGTTCCGGCGAGTACTCCCTTGGTCTGCTGTGTCCCCGCGAGCGCGGCGTTCCACGCCTTCACAATCGGTTTGCCGAGCTGCTCCGCGCTCCACACACTCTCGACTTGTCCGTTGTCCACCGCCTCGATGTGGCCGTTCATACCGGGGTAGTAGTTCGAGGTGTCGACGATCACCGTATCGTCGGACACTCCGGCGAGGAGGCCGGCGAGCTCGGGCTGCTTCGAGAATGGGATCGACAGGATGATGACCTCCCTGTCGTGGGTCGCGGCGTCGAGATCTACTGCGCGAGCGCCTGCTTTCCGGACGTCGGCGGCGACGGCCTCCGGCCCACGGGCGTCCGCGACCAGTACCTCATGTCCGGCCTCGCTGAGCCGGCGTGCGATATTGCCGCCGATGGCTCCGGCGCCGATAACGGAAATCCTCATATCGTGTTCCTTCCCTTCTATCGTGTCCGGATCGCTACATGAACAGTGCGCGGCTGAGGCGGACGTGGTATTCAGAGTCGGGGTTCGTTCCAACGCCAACCCTTTCGGCGATGGCGGCGCCCGACAGGTCGCGCCGCTTCGGCAATCTCGCGGCCTCGGCGCGCGCTAGGGCGGCCGGCATCTCGTCGCGGGTGAGATCTGTGCAATAAACCGGTGCCCCGGGCTGCTGGCGCCACGATTGCGCCAGCGGTCCGGCATCGAATCCATCGAATCCGGTGTCCTCGACCAGCGCTATGGCGACCGCGCGTTCGCTGTCGTCGTCGGCCGCGACCGGGATCGCGATACGGCCCCGAATCCCTGGAGGCGTGCCTTTAAGGGCGAAGGAGCCGGAGCCGATGGCATTCCACGCCTTGACGATCGACTGGCCGAGCTGTTCTGCGACCCAGAGACTTTCGACCTGGCCGGCTTCGATGGCCGCGATCTGGGAATCACGCCCCGGAATGTAGTTCGAGGTGTCGATAACGACCGTCTCAGCGGGTACGCCAGCGAGCAGCGGCGCGATCTCGGGAACGCGGTTCAGCGGGACGGAGAGGATGACGACGTCCACGTCTTTCACTGCCTCGGACGCGGGCACCGCACGTGCTCCCGTGGCCAGGACCGTGGCGTCGATTGTGTCGGGTCCGCGCGAGTTGGCCACCTTCACATCGTGTCCGGCCGCGCTCAACTTTCGACTGAGTGTCTTACCGATATGGCCGACACCGAGAATACCTATCTTCATCCAGTAACTCCTTGGGTTATTTATCGATTTTCATTCATCGGGCAGGGCTGTGCGGACACTTCGCAGGCGCCGTGCCGGCCGAGGCGTGAAACAGCTTTTGCCTGGCGGCTTTTTCCTGGTCTCCGGTCCTACAGATCTCGGGCCAGATGTGCGACCACCACAGCGCCGGGTCGCACAGATCTGCCGAACGACGGACGGCCGGTTTGTGCCGGGTGTTACCGAACGCAAATTCGACAGTTCCGCTTTTGGATCGGACTGCCCGCTGCGAAAGTCGTTGCTGCTCTACTGCTTTTTGTTTTGGTTGCGGTAGCCGTTTTCGATGAGTGTCAGGAGACGGTCGAGTACCTCATAGTCGGCCTCGGCGGCGCCCATGGTCCACGCCACCGAGACGGCCAGGAGGAACAAGTCTCGCCCCGTTACCGAGGCTCGCACCTGTCCCGTGAGCCGCGCGGCGCGCACGTACTCCTCGGTGGTCGCGATGATGTTCTCGCAGGGCACCGTCAGCGGGTTGTCCGGTTCCAATGCCCTCGCGGCAGCCATGAGCGGTTCCGGCAACCCGCTGAACGCGCTGAAATATTCCTCCATCGCGTGCAGCCAGCGCCGCAGCTTTTCCAACGCGTCGTCGAGCTGCGAGATATCGGCGCGACGTGCCTCTAGTTCTTCCGAACGGGACTGCAACACCGCCGCCAGGAGCGCCTCGCGGTTCGGGAAATGCCGATACAACGTGCCCGGCCCGACGCCGGCGTCTTTGGTGACCGCCTCCATTGAAGTGCCGACCCCGAATTTCAGGAACTGACGCTGAGCCGCCTCCAGCAGAGCAGCACGGTTGCGCTGGACATCCGCGCGCGGCCGGCGGCCCGGCTGCTCTTCAGCACTCATACGTCTCCTGTCTGCTCCGGGCTCCACCTCAAATCGGATACCGCCTCCGGATACCGGGACAGCATAAAACGGAGGCTGTATCCGGTCAACTCGCCGGAGTGGATGGCTACGGCTGCGATCTGCTGGCTGAAGCCCCGCATGTCCGCCGCGATCGGAGCAGGCACCTCAGTCACCAATGTTCGGATTGCGGTCGTGCGAGTACCGCGGAGATCGATACCGAGGGTGCGTAGTCGGTTCATGATCGTGTTGGGGTGCAGGTGACTGCCGGGCGTGCGGCCGGGAAAGAGCCACTCCGATTCACCATCTCGGACGGCATGCAGGTTGGGTCGTTGTGCGAGGTGCTCGGTGAGCATGTCCGCGAACGGCGTCGGAATGGGCGCAGGATGGGTGCCGAGGGCAAGATATGGACCGTCTGACGCCAGGAGGATGTCGTTGGTGCGATGTGTTGCGATCCTCGCGATTGGTTGAGTGTAGAGGAGCTGCAGTGTGCCGGCGATCCGATATGGCAGGGATTCGCTGTTACCGGTCAGCAGTTCACGCAGCCAGGCGATCAATTGGTCCTGGGTGATGGTGGGGGAGGAGCGGGCGCTCCGCGCTCGAGCACTTACGTCGCCGCTACCGGTGGCGGCACGGCGGAGGCGGTTGATCTTTACGGGTGGGATGCACGTATCTCGGCTGCACCGATGCTTCCTTCGCACTTTGCTGAAGTGTCCACCCGGAACACAGTTTCGGATGCACCATCGACTGTCTATGGCCTGCGGTGGCCGTGGGACAGCACATTCGAAAGGGGCCTTCCCTCCCCAAATAGGCGCAATACACCCCGCAGCGGGACCTATGCCAGACGCGGCGTCGCGAGTCGACGACAGGGAGGGTGATCGCAGAGCTCAAGTTCGCTTTTTGGCAAGCCATGTTCACTGCGGGTCACGATATACACATTTTGAATCACCAGATCCTCGCACTGTTTTCCGAATGCTGCGGGGATGACTGCTGAGCGCTCCGCCGCCGGATCTATGACGATCTTGAGGATCCGAACGATGCGAAATCGGATTTGGCTGGGGCTAGCCTCGATCTTTCCTGA